>JAGQRJ010000719.1 GCA_020425635.1 Planctomycetota bacterium
CGGTCGCCGGGGATCGTCAGCTCGAGGGCGCGGGTCTTCAGGGTGGCGAGGTCGAGCAGCTCGATCCGGCCCCCGCGTTGGTAGACGATCTCGCCCTGGCCCTCGGGGCCTGGGCCCATGGAGGGCGCCCCCGGGTTCTACGCCGGGCTGCGCTGGTCGCCGGACTCGCGCTGGCTCTCGTTCCACGATCAGCGCGGGCGGCTGCTGCTCGCCGACGTGAGCGGCGAAGCCCCGCTCAAGACCCTCGACACCGACCCCTGGGCCGAGCTGGGCGACGTGGCGTGGTCGCCCGACTCGAAGTGGCTCGCCTACGCCCGCGGGAACGACGAGGGGATCCTCAACTCGATCTACCTGGCCTCGGTGGAGGGCGGCGAGCCGCGGCGGGTCACCGGGAGCATGTTCGCCTGCAGCTCGCCGTGCTTCTCCCGCGACGGCAAGCTCCTCGTCTACGCGGTCTCCATGGACTTCAGCGACCCGCTCTACGACGACCTGGGCTCGAGCTTCATTTACGCCGGGGTCGAGCGCCTGGCGGCGATCCCGCTCAACGACGAGGTCGAGCGCCTGTTCGCGCCCCGCAGCGACGAGGAGCAGGGCGCAGACGACGCGCAGGGCGACGACGAGGAGGGCGACGACGAGGAAGACGACCACGCCGACGAGGGGCAGGTCACCCTCGCCCCCGGCAACCTCGAGGCCCGCGCCGTGCTCTTGCCCCTGCCCAAGGGGCGCTTCTCGAACCTCGCCCCGGGCCCCGACGGCAAGCTGCTCTACCTGCGCTCGGGCCCTGGCGCCGAAGAGGGCGCGCTCTACCTGTTCGACCCCCGCGCCGACGAGCCTGAGGAGCAGCTGGTGCTCGCCGGGGTCAGCGAGTTCGAGCCCACCGCCGACGGGACCCGACTCCTGGTCACCGTGGGGGAGGGCTACGGGCTGATCGACGCCGAGCCGAACCAGAGCTTCAGCCCCCTCGAGCTCGAGGGCATGACCCAGCGGATCGACCCGCGCGAGGAGTGGCGCCAGCTCTACGCCGACGCCTGGCGTCGCCACCGCGACTACTTCTACGTGGCGAACATGCACGGCGTCGACTGGGACGCGGTCCGCGCGCGCTACGCCCCGCTGGTCGAGCACGCGGCGAGCCGCGGCGACGTGAGCTACCTGATCAAGGAGACGATCGGCGAGCTCAACGTCGGCCACGCCTACTACTGGGGCGGCGACGAGGACACCCCGCCCGAGAACGAGGTCGGGCTCCTGGGCTGCGACTTCGCGCGCACCCGCGACGGGGTCGGCTACCGGATCCTGCGCACCTACCGCGGCGGGGCGTGGGACCTCGACGCGCGCAACCCGCTCGAGCAGGCCGGGGTCCAGGCGGGCCAGGTGCTCTACCGCGTCAACGGGGTCCCCGTGGACTCCGCCCGCGACCCCTGGGCGCCCTTCCTCGGCCTCGCCGGGCGGACCGTGACCCTCTGGGTCGGGCCCGAGGGCAGCCCCGACGAGGGACGCGAGGTCGTGGTCCGCTGCCTGGGGGACGAAGAGCCCCTGCGCTATCGGGCCTGGGTCGAGGCCAACCGCCAGCGCGTGCACAAGCTCTCCGGCGGCAAGGTCGGCTACGTCTACGTCCCCGACACCGGGCGCTTCGGCCAGGGCGAGCTCGTGCGCCAGTTCCACGGGCAGCTGCAGCTCCCGGCGCTCTTGATCGACGACCGCTTCAACGGCGGCGGGCAGATCCCGACCCGCTTCATCGAGCTGCTCAACCGCCCGCGCACCAACTACTGGGCGCGCCGCGACGGGCGCGACTGGGCCTGGCCCTTCGCCAGCCACCAGGGGCCCAAGGCCATGCTGATCAACGGGCTCGCGGGCTCGGGGGGCGACATGTTCCCCTACCTGTTCCGCCAGGCCGGGCTCGGCAAGCTGATCGGCACCCGCACCTGGGGCGGGCTGGTCGGGATCACTCAGATCCCGGGCCTGATCGACGGCGGCTACACCGCGGTCCCGACCTTCGGCTTCTACGAGACCGACGGCACCTGGGGGATCGAGGGCCACGGCGTCGACCCCGACCTGAAGGTGATCGCCGACCCGAACGCCTTCGTGCAGGGCCGCGACCCGCAGCTCGAGGCCGGCGTGAAGCACCTGCTCGCCGAGCTCGAGCGCGCGCCCTACACCCCGCCCGCGCGCCCGGCGCCGCCCAACCGCAGCGGGATCGGGATCACCGCCGACGACCGGTAAGCGTCTCTGGAGTTGAACTTCCTACGCCCCGCAGGCGAAATCGAGAGGCAGTGAGACCTCCCGGGGAAACCTTGCGTACTCGAGGGTGGTGCGTCGCGTCGCGCCCCGTCCACGTGGCCTCCACCCCACCGCCTCGACCCAGGGGTCCTTCATGCGCCTCACGACCTCAACCCGCTTGCTTGCGCCTCGGAGAGGCTCGCGCCCGCGCTTGGACCGCTCGACGGGCTGGCTCGCCGCGATCCTGCTGGCGGCGCTGCCCGCGCTCGGCGAGGAGTGGAGTGGGCAGATCTCGCTCCGTGACGGTCGGCTGAGGATCGGGGAGCGCCTCGTCGATCCCCCCGCTGACCTCGCGCAGCAACTCCTGCGCGACGCCGAGGAGCTGGCGCCCCACCGCTTTACCGTCCGCGGAGACAAGCCCTGGTATTCGATTCGCTGGAACCTCGCAGAGGTGGTCTCGCCCCGGTGGGTGGAGACCGAGGGCCTGCTGTTGCCGGAGACCGACGTGACCCGGGCGCAGGCCAATCCCCACGGCCTCGTCTTCTGGGTGCACGAGAGCTCGGTGGCGAGCCTCGCGTCCAGCGCACTCGCCCCCGAGCTGCGCGCGCACGTGGGTCGGCGCGTGACCGCCGGCGGATGGTGGGACCACGAAGAGGCGACCTTCTTCGTGACCCAGGTCTCCCTCGACGGTCAGGGGAATCGGCTGCGCCGGGATCAGGACACGCTGGTGCGACGCACACCTGAGGGAGTCGACACCCCAATCGCGGCAGCTCCGGCCCTGGGGAGTGCCGCCGGGGTGTTCCGTGAGGTGCGCGGGAACGTCGCGTGGGACGTGGAGCGGTCACGCTTCGTGCTGCGTACGTCGGAGGGGATCGTGGGACTCGAAATCGAGGCGCCGCTCCTCACTCCCGAGTCTGCGGGTCAGGACTACCGCCGCTACGTCCGAGCTTCGATTCGTACGCCCTTCGAGCTCTTCGTCGGGCGCGAAGTCGTGGTCCGAGGGCTCATGCGTGAGCCCGACGGGGCCCTGCGTGGCGACCCCCCGAGGCTGATCGTCACGAACCTCGTCTCCCCCCGACGCGAGACCTGTTCAGGGGTCGTCGCTGCCGTGGGTGGCCAGGCGACCCTCCAGGTCGGCGGTCGCAAGCTCGAACTCTTCGACTACGAGCCCCAGCGCTTCGGCGATCGCAAGCCAATCCTGTCCAGGCGCTTGGCCCGCTTGATCGCCACCCTCGCGGGTCACTCCGTGCGGGTGCGCGGGTTCGTGTTCACCGATTCGGACGGGGTCCCAACGGCGCTCTTGCCCACGCTGCTGCAAGGTCGCAGCGCGTCCTCCCTGCGCCGCGTGGGCGTCGTCGCGTATTCCCCTGAGCAGGGTGAGGCCTCCCTGCTCATGCAGCGGCAGCGGGTGAGCGTGCAGAGCCTGCGCCTGGATTGGGGTGAGATCGCGGAGGAGGCGGGCCTCCGCGGGGCCCTCCAACGGAGCAACTGACCGGTTTGGGCTTGGGCTTACTTACTTGCGTGACCTAGGCGAAGCCCCTGCGGTGCGAGCGCGGAGCGCGGTCGCGAGCCAGTCTGGCTGACCGCTCGCCCCGGCGGGCCGCGAGCCGCGGGGCGACGGCACAACCCTCCGGGGAGTAGGGCCCCAGGCGCGCGCCGCAGCGGTTCAGGGTGGGGGCGGGGCGGCCTACTGGAAGGGCGCGCCCTTCTGGATCCAGTAGAGCAGGGTGTCGTAGGGCAGGAGCCCACGTCGAAGACCTTGCTTGACCGGGTGCCCGCGGCCGGTCGCCGCGTTCACTTACCTGGCTTCTTGTCGGCACCTTCGCGGTGGCAGTCCTTGCAGGTCCGAGCCGGGATCGCGAACTCATGGGTGACCGTGGGGGCGATTGGGGGTGGGTAGGACTTGGAGCCGTAGTTCATGTTGGGCACGAACTCGGAGCGCTTGCCTCCCTCGTAGTGGGTGAGCGTCGCGTAGCAACCGGGGACGCGAGGGACGAGTCGCTCGGCGCGGTCGCGCCGGGTCTCTGGAGTCACCCAGCCCATGCCGCCGTCGCCCATTTGGCGCGAGTCGGGCTCGCCGGACGTGAGGACCTTCTGGCTGCGCCCGTCGGGCTCGTGCACGAGCGCGCTGAGCAGCCAATCCTGAGCTACGCCGTCACGGTAGTAGCGGATGTGGCATGGCGCGCACATTTCGGCCTGGCGGCTATGGCAGAGCGCGCAGCTGACCTGCTCGTGTCCGACCTGGGCGTGCACGTCCAGCGGGCCCGCAGCCTGACCGTCCTTCGCACCGAGCAAGGGCGCGACGTGTCGCTTCCCGGTGTAGCGTGACTCGAGGACCACGTGCCCGTCCTCGCGCAGCCAGCTGGTGCGGGGGTTACCGCGGCTGGTGAGGACGTGTTCCCGCTCGCCTTGGGTGAAGACGCCGCGGGGGCCGGCGCCTGCGGCGGGGGTGCCGGCGGCGAGCGGGAGCTCCCAGGGAGGCGAGCCGCTCGTTCCGTGGCAGTCCTCGCAGCGGATCTCGAGCTGGTGCTCGATCGACGGGTAGATGTTTCCGTCGCCGTGGACGTCGATCGAGGTGTGGCAATCCGCGCAGCCGATCCCGGCTTGCTGGTGGGCTTCGCTGTGCTCGGTCAAGAGCCCGCGGGTGTGACAGTGGTTGCACTGGGACTCGGGGATCGCGCTGGCCTTGATCAGGCGGTGCTTTAGCGTGTGGCCTGGGCGCTGCGCGGGGATCATGTTGTCCGCGGTCCCGGCGAAGGAGCGCATGGAGGTCAGCACGTGGCACGCGGAGCAGCCCGAGGGGCGGAACTCCCCGTACGACGGCTTGCCCTCGCCCCATAGGTGGCAGCGGACGCAGTCCTTGCGGAAGTAGTCGAGGTAGCCTGCTGCCGCGGGCTCCAGGCCCTTCGCCAACGCCTCGTCGTAGGTCGGGAGTCCCTCGGTCTCGGCCAGGGGGGTCACGTAGCCCGACGCGACGCCGCGGGCGACGAACGCCCGGTAGGCCGGGCTCCCCGAGCAGGGGACTGGGCCGTCGGGGTCGTCGAGCGAGAAGTCGGTGTATCGCGGCGCGTCGGCAGGGGCGAGGCCGACCGAGGCGGCGAACAACGTCACCTTGCCGCTCTCCTGGGCCATGAGCCCGCGCTGCATGCGGTAGGCGTGATTGCTGCCCGAGGCGCCGCTGGGGTCGCCCGTGCGGGCCACGACCGCGAGCAGGTCGCCGCCCCGTGGCTCGGGGAACGGACGTCCCAGGAGCGAGCCCAGGGCGTTCAGGTCCGAGTGGCAGCGTCCGCAACCCAGACCGAGGCTGGTGACCCACAGGCTGCCTGGGTTGCTGAGGAGGTCGCGGTGTGCACTGCGCTTGTCGTGCGCCAGAGCGTCACCTTGGTGGCACACGACGCACGCCCGCGCGGGGTCTCCTCCGGCGAAGGCGTCGATCGCGACCTGCATGGGGCCTTCGGCGATCTCTTCGATCCCCTCGTGGCAGGCGAGGCAGCCCGGTTCAGACGCCTCGTCGAACTCGGGGTGCGGCGCGGGGTCCCAGCGGTCCATGAGCGGCTCGACGGTTCCGCTGAAGACGACCGCCGTGGACTGTTGCGTGAAGAACGCGTTCCAGGCTTGGCTGCGGCGCGCGTGGCCGGCCTCGCTGAGGGCCGCCACATAGCTGGCCAGCGCCCACAGCTCGTCGTCCGAGTATTCGAAAGCGACCATGCTCGTTCCCGGGCGCCCGATCTTGAGCGTGCGCGCGACGTCGACGGGGCGCGAGCCTCCGCGGAACGCGGCGGGTCCGAAGGCCAAGTCGGTGGCTGGGGCGGGGGATCCGTCGCCAGCCAGCAAGAGGTTCCCGCTCGGCGTTCCCTCGCCTTCGCGGCCGTGACACACGGCGCACGCGCTGCGAAAGAGGTCCTGCCCCAAGTGGAGGTCCACAACCGCGGGCGCAGGGGGGACCTCTACCGGCTGTGACGCACCCTCCTCGCGCCAGCTCAGGAGGTGGGCGACGAGCGCCCAGCGGTCTTCGCTCGGCAGGTGCGCGAACGCAGGCATGCCATAGCGGGGCGCCCCCGCGGTGAGGGTCCGGAAGAGGTCCGCGGGGAGCACTGCGCCGAGCGTGCTGCGGGTCCGTAGCGGACCGCGCAGGTCGCGAGGCCTTCGCGGGAGCTCGCTCGCAAGGCGACCGTCGCCGCGACCTGCGGCGCCGTGGCACGACGCGCAGCGCGCAGCGTAGAGCGCAGCCCCGGGCGCTCGAAGCGAGGCGAGGTCGGGAGCAGCAGGCACGGAGACCTCACCCCAGCCCGGCTTGGCTGGAGGAACCACCCACGCCAGCTCGGGACGGGCAGACTCCACGGGCGCCACGGACTCCAGCTCGAGGCGCTCGGAGCGAACGAGCGGTTGCGGGCCAGGCGTCGAGGGACCGGACGGCCAGAGGAAGACCACCAACCCAGCGAAGGCGACCGTGGCGACGCCCGCTGCAATTCGGAGCTTCATGGCGCCTCCTGCTCGCGGGCCTTCGCAAGCAGTGTGCCGTAAACCATATCGGGGGAAGGGCTTCCATTAACCGTTGCCGGGATTGGCTTGCCAGGGTCGACGGGGAGTCAGCGCCATGTGACTGCGAACGGGCGCAGTCACAGCCTCGTGAATCAGCGGGCCAGCGCTGGGCCCAGCGCGGGGGTCCCCCGATCGGCCTCGCAGGTCGCCGTGACCCCCCAGGCCCGGCGCTGCCCGCGCTTGGCGAGGAGTGGAGTGGGCAGAACTCGCTCCCAAAGCGCGCTTGGAGTGCTTGGGGGCGTTCCTCGCTCCCGGGTAAACCTCCCGCGGAGTCAGGCGTAGTCAGGGTGAGCCGCGACGCTCCGCTCCTCGGAGCGCCGGCACCCCTTCCCTCACTCCCCCGTCTCCTCACCCACTGCCGCCGCGCGCGGAGGTCGTCATGCGTCTCAAGACCCAAAGCCACCTGATCACGGTCGCCCTGACCGGACTGATCGTGTGGCAGTTCGCCAAAGCCACCCAGTCCGCACCCACCGCGAGCGCCCCTGCGCCGGTCGCGACTCCGCGGGACGCAGAGGACAAGCCGCGCCCGTCGGCCGCCCCGCAGGTCACGGGCCCGGAGCGCCGCGTCCGTCGCGAGGTGCCCAGCGTGCGCTCGTCCTTCGTGCTCGACGACGGCGGGGTCACGGTGACCGTCGAGCCCGACCAGAGCGGGAGCGTCCGCGTGCGCGACCTGGTGGCCCAGCTCGCGAGCGCGCTGGCCACGAGCTACACCCTCGACGCCCAGGCCGCCGACGTGCGCCTGACCGTCGGCGGCGAGCCGACCCTCAGCCGTCAGCGGCTGCGCGAGGTCCTGCGCAGCGCCGAGGTGTGCCTGGCCATGGACTCGGCCGGCGGCCTGCACGCCTACCACGTGCGCAACGCGGCCCAGCTCGCGCCGCCGCCCACCCAGGTCGTGGCCGACGGCGCCGCCGTCGACCCCGACCAGCTGATCAACCGCGTCGTCCCGGTCTACCACGGGAGCGGAAACGCGATCTTCGCCACCCTGCGCGGGCTGGCCTGCCGCGATACGGCGCGGGTCAGCAACGTGCTCTACGTCCCGGGCTCGGAGACGCTCGTGATCAGCGACTTCGCCTGCAACGTCCGCGACTACGAGCGCTTGATCGAGGCCCTCGACGTCCCGCTGGCCGAGCTCGCGCCCGGCGAATGAGGCCCCGAGCGCGGGTGGCTCACTCGACGGCGGCCAGCGCGCCGACCGGGGTCACGGCCCCGGCGTCGAGCACGGCCTGGAGCAGGGCGCGCATGGCGAGGTAGCGCCAGGTGGGGAGCACATGCCCGGGCTTGGCGCGGAAGAACGGGCGCGCGCCCAATACCGTGCCCGCCTCGGGGTCTAGCTCGAGGGCGAGGCTGTCGTCTTCGAAGCGATCGGGCTGGCCGCCCACGCGCACGAGGGTGTACTCGAGGCCGTCGATCCGCCCGCGCATGCGCCAGCCGTCGGGGAGCACGCGCTCGAGGTAGAACCCGTCGTGCTGCGGGGCCTCGCGGTAGCTCGCCTCGCCGGAGAAGAAGCGCGGCTTGATCACGTAGGGCCCGCCGTCTTCGGGGCAGAACACGTCGCAGTTGCCGCACTCGTTGCACCAGTCGGCGAAGTTCGCCAGCTGGTGGCTGCGCTCGGCGGTGTAGCGCATGGCCGCGCGGACCTCGATCGCGCGGTCGTCGCCGAGCACGACCTCCTCGCTCGCCTGGTCGATCGGGGCGATCTCCAGCGTGAAGTTGGCGTCGTTGGGGCACACCGGCACGCACTTGTCGCAGCTAATGCAGTCGAAGAGCCAGAGCTTGGAGCCCACCTTGCGGGGCGGCTTCTTGTTCTTCTCGAACCCGTAGCGCGGGTCCTGACGCGCGGCCTGCGCGTAGCGCGCGAGGTTGGCCGCGCCGGCCCGCGCGACCAGCTCGGGGTAGCGCTCGGCGGCGCCCTCGGCCTCGAGCCAGGCGCGCGCGTCCTTGGCGCCGGCCTCGCCCAGATACGCGGCGAGCTTGCCGCCCAGCTCGGCGCCCAGGACCTCCGGCGCGAGCTCGGCGCCCGCGCCCTCCGCGGTGAGGATCCAGTCGCCGCGGGTCGCGACCCCCTTGTCGCGCATGAGCTTGCCCAGGCGCGTCAGGTAGCCGCTCATGCGGCCGTAGCCCCCCGCGCGCAGGAGGTCGGTGCAGGTCGTGATCGGGACCAGGTCGCAGGCCGCGGCCTCGGCGAAGTTCTTCTGGTCGATCCCCGCCGAGAAGCTGATCCCGAAGCGGTCGCCGAAGCGCGCGCGGAACTTCGCCGCGAGCTGGGTCGAGAGCACGTGCAGCGCCGCGCCCGAGAGGTACATCGTGGGGTCGTTGGGGAAGAAGGTGTCGTGGTTCTTGACCACCAGGGTGTTGGTGAACTTGACCCCCAGGGTCAGCCCGCAGGCCTGGGCCACGCCCTCGAGGCGCTCGACGATCTGCTGGCACTCCTCCCACTTGAGGTCGTGCTCGAAGGCCGCGGGGTCGAGCTGCACGTGCTCGTAGCCGAGCTCGCCGCGCACGATCCCCTCGACGGTCTCGTAGCCGAGGAGCGTCGGGTTGAGCTTGATCACCACGTGCGTCCCCAGCTCGCGCAGGAGGTACTCGCAGATCCCCTCGATCTCGCCAGCCGGGCAGCCGTGGAAGGTGCTGAGCGTGATCCCCGCCGCGACCCGCGGGTCGAAGTCGAGGTCGCGGTACTTGGCGAAGCGCCCGCGCAGCAGCGGGCGCAGGCCGTCGATCACCGCGGTCGCGTCGCACATGGAGCGCACGAAGTCGCTGACCTTGCGCGTGCGGATCCCCTGCAGGTCGTAGCCCACCGACATGTCGAACAGCACGTCGCCGGCGCCGGGGGGCAGGTCCATGACCTGCGCCTCCTGCAGGATCCGGATCATCATCCAGGCCCCGACGTACTCCCGCAGCGCGTCGTCGACGCGCAGCTCCTGCGACCACTCGACGTTGTAGCCCAAGGTCCGCGCGTCGATACACGGGCGCGGGATCACCAGGCGATCGTCGACCTGGACCGTCTTGAGCTCGACCACCCGCGCGCCGGCGAGCCAGGAGAGCACGATGTTCTGCACCATTTGCGACTGCGGCCCGGCCGCGGGGCCCACGGGCGTCGCCGCGCGCTCGGTGCGAAAGGTGCAGCTCAGGTCGAGGTCGGCGGGCGGGGTGTACCACTTCGCGCGGGGCAGGTCGAAGATCGCGTCGCGGCGCTCGAGCTCGGTGAAGGCGCGCAGGAGCAAGGTGTCGAGGGGGAGCGGGTGCAGTTCCACGGGGGCCTCCGGCGCGGGCACGATACCAATCGGCTCCCCGCGGATCCGCCGCGGAGGGCCGGGCTGCGTTGCTTCGCGCCGCAGGCCCTGCTAGCTTCCAGCTTCGCCGTGAGGGTCGCTGTGGGTAACTTGAACAAGTTCTATCTGTTGGGGCGCGTCGCCAAGGCTCCCGAGGCGTCGGGCGCGGGGCCGAATCGGGTCGCCAAGGTGTGGCTCTCGCCCGGCACGGCCGGCGGCAACCGCCGCCGCGGGGCGAGCCTGCCCATGCTCCTGCACGCCTACGGGCCTCAGGTCGAGGTCGCCCTCGAGCTGCGCGTCGGGCAAGGGGTGCTCGCGCGCGGCCAGCTGCGCCAGGAGCCCCAGGGCGCGGGCGACGCCCTCGTCGCCCAGGTCCAGGCCTTCGAGCTGCTCAGCTCCCGCCCCCGGCGCGTGCGCCCCGAGGGCGAGGGCGAGGGCGAAGGCGAAGGCGGCGAAGGCGGGGAGCGGAGCGAGGGCGGCGCTGAGGAGGCCGGCGAGGACGGCCGC
>JAGQRJ010000720.1 GCA_020425635.1 Planctomycetota bacterium
CCGTCGTGGTCGCCGGGCACGTCGATGATCTCGAGGCGCTCGAGGAACTCCCCCCAGCGGTTGTCGGGGTAGAGGAAGGTGCGGTGCGCGTCGACGACGCGCCCGCCGCCGATGTCCACGACGTCGTCGACCCGCGGCTTGTAGAGCTTTACGGGCCCGGCGTAGTGGGGGATCGAGTAGGCCCGCATCGAGCGGAAGGTCGCGTCCCACACACGGTCCGAGCGATAGGTCGCCGCGTCGGCGGCCGGCTCGGGTTCGCTCGGCGCGCGCCCGCGCAGGCGCGAGAGCTCCCACCCCGCGCGATCGCGGAGGTGTTCGAAGAGGTAGCCCGGGCCCTGCTGCTGCACGCGCTGCAGGTGATAGCGCACGCTGTCGGCGCGGGTCCAGCGGTCGTTGAGCACGTTGGGGGCCGTCGCGTCCATCAGCGCGAGCAAGGCCACTCGCTCGCCCTCGGCCTCGAGCTTGACGGCCATGTCGAGGGCGATGATCCCGCCCGAGCAGAACCCTCCGAAAAGGTAGGGGCCGTGGGGCTGAATCCGGCGGATCTCCGTCAGGTAGTCGCGCGCGGCGTCGCCGATCGACTCGTGGGGCTTCGACTCGCCGAGCAGGCCACGCGCCTGAAGGGCGTACACCGCGCGCCCGGGGTCGAGCTGGCGCGCGAGGTGACGCAGGTTGAGCACGTTGCCTCGCGCGCCGGCGGCGATGAACATCGGCGTCAAGCCGCGCCCGCCGTCGGGGGCCAGCTCGACCACGAACTCGAACGCCTCGGCGGGCGCGCCGTCTTCGCCCGCTGCTCCCCCACGCGCGGCCTTGATTCGCTCGGCCCAGGCCTCGATCGTGGGCGCCGCGAAGAGGGTCGCGAGCGGCCAGTCGAGCCCGAAGGCCTGACGAATCCGCGCCAGGATCCGCACCGCGACCAGGGAGTGCCCGCCGGCCTCGAAGAAGTCCTCCCGCACGCTGACCTGAGCTACGCCCAGCCCCTCGCGCCAGAAGCTGGCGAGCTGACGCTCGACCTCGTCACGAGGCTCGACGTGGTCGGCGACCTCGGGCGCTCGCGCCCTCGCGGCGGCGACCTCCTCGAGAGCGTCGAGGTCCACGGGGCACACGACGAGCTCCGGCCACGCCCCCGCCATCGCCGCGTCGAGGGCGGCGGCCACCTCGTCCGGCGAGAGCTGCCCCGCGGAGCGCTCCGCGGGCCGCCCGTCCTCTCCCAGCGCCAGCTCGAGGCAGATCACGGGCAGGGTCTGCGCGCTCGCGCTGCTCGCCGCGAGCGCCGCCTGGTAGGCCGCCGCGGCGGAGCTCGCCGCGCGGCCGTGCTGGGCGACCACGGCGTCGAGGGCCGCGCAGAGGACCAGGGGCGCCCGCGAGGCCACCCGCGGCAGCACCTCGGCCAGGGTCGCGGAGCCGTGCACCTGGGCGTGGAACGCCTCGTCGCTGACCGCCTCGCTGAGCTGGGTCAGGCGCGCGCGAGGGCGCTCGCTCCCGGCGTGGATCACGGCGCGCAACGTGCCGAGCTCGGCCTCGGCCTCGCGCAGCTCGCCCGCGAGGGCGACCGCGTCGGCGAGGTCGACCGCCGCGACCCGCACCCGCGCCCCGCAGGCCTCGAGCTGGCGGACCCTGCGGATCGCCCGCGAGACCGGCTCGTCGCCGCCGTAGCGCCCGAGCCAGGCGTCCCAGCGGGCCCGCGCTGGCAGAGGCGTCCAGCCGAGCGCGAGGATCGCGGCGCCTCGCCGCGCGAGGTGCTCGGCCAGGGCGAAGCCGAGGTCGCTCAGCGCGCCGCACACCGCGTAGGTCCCCCCCAGACGTCCAGCCGTCGCGACCGGCGCGCTCGGCAGCGGGCTCCAGCGCAGCGCGAAACGCCCCTCGGGCCGCAGGGCGAGGGTCCGGTCGGGGGAGGCGACCCCCAGCTCGTCCCAGAGCTGAGCGGCGAGGTCGTTCATCGCGCCCGAGGGCCGCCGCCCGAGGAAGTTCGGCTCCGGGAGGACCACGTCGAGCGAGGTCACCTCGACCCCCGGGACCTCGCGGGGGATCGCGAGGCAGGGGCCCAGAACCGTGGCCTTGCCCGGCTCCACGGCGTCGCCCGGTGTGACGGCCACGCGCTCGCTCGTGCACACGAGGAACGCGGGGCGCCGCTCGGGCTCGAGCTGGGCCGCCAGTTGGCCGAGGTGCAGCAGGCTCTGGTAGCCCTGCTCCTGGAGCCGGTGGAAGAAGGTCGAGCCTGGGCGGAAGTCGCGGTCCGCGGTCACCAGCCACAGGTGCAGCACCCGCTGGGGGAGTCGGCCTTCGGCCTCGAGGGTCTGCAGGAGCCGCTGATAGCCCTCCAGCCCGTGCTCGGGCGCCAAACGGAACGCGTCGGGGCCGTCCCGGTGGAAGGTGTCTCCCGGGCGGACGACCACCACGTCAGCGCCGCGCCCGCGCAGCCGCTCGACCACACGCGCGCCGAGCCCCGCATCGTCGACGAACACCAGCCAACGGTTGGCGAGCGTCTCCGCGGAGGGCAGCAGGGTCGGCTCCCAGGTCGGACGCCGGAACCACGCCCCGCGCTCCAGGCGCTCGAGGTCGGCTTCATGGGGGTCGCTCGCCTCGGCCGGGGGCGGGAGCGCCTTGCGGTTGACCTTGCCGTTGGGGGTCAGCGGGAACTCGGGGAGCGCCACGACCACGGCGGGGACCATGATCGGGGTCAGCCGGGCGCGGAGCGCTTCGCGCAGCGCCTGAGTGTCGAGGGCGTCGCCGTGGGTCACCACGTAGCCCACGAGCTGCTGGAGGCCAGGGACGTCCTCGCGCACCAGGGCCACGGCCTCGGCGACGCCGGGCAGATCCAGGAGCGCGCTCTCGATCTCGCCTAGCTCGATCCGGTGCCCGCGCAGCTTGACCTGGAAGTCGGTGCGCCCGAGGAACTCCAGCCGTCCGTCGCTGCGGTAACGCACCAGGTCGCCGGTGCGGTAGAGGCGGTGCGGGGGGCCACGGAAGGGGTCGCTGACGAAGCGCTCGGCGGTCAGCTCCGGACGCTCGTGGTAGCCCCGGGTCACGCCGAGGCCGCCGATGAAGAGCTCACCTGCGACCCCCGTGGGGGTCGGCTCCAGGCGCTCGTCGAGCACGTAGAGCTGCGTGTTCGCGATCGGCTCTCCGAGGGACATGGGCGCGTCTTCACGAGTCACGGCGTGGGTCGAAGACCAGATCGTGGTCTCGGTGGGGCCGTACATGTTGATCAGCTCGCCGCCCCCGAGGGCGTCGAGGAGCTGCTGCGCGAGCTGCTCCGGCAGGGCCTCTCCCCCGACCAGCATTTGCTGCAGGCTGCCCAGGGCGGCCACGTCGCGCTCGTTGAGCAGGAGCAACGAGGCCTGGCTCGGGGTGCACTGGAAGTGGGTCACGGCGTGACGCGCGATCAGGTCGGCGAAGCTCTCCTCGCTCGAGGAGAGGATCAGGTGGAACCCCCGTGAGAGTCCGCCGAGGAGCTCCAGGACCGAGATGTCGAAGCTAATGCTGGTCTGAGCCAACCACACGCCTGGCGGGTCGAGGCGCAGGCGCTCGTCCATGCCGAGGAAGAAGTTGACGACGTTCTCGTGCTCGACGAGCACGCCCTTGGGTCGCCCGGTGGACCCCGAGGTGTAGATCACATAGGCCAGGTGGCGGGGGGTCACGCGCTCGGGCCCCCGCGCCGTCGGCCGCGCGGCGAGCGCTGCGCGCTCGGCGTCGACGAGGACGTGGGTGACCCCCGGGCCCTCGACGAGCGCCGCGCACGCCTCCGAGGTCACGACGATCCCGGCGCCGGAGTCCTCCAGGTAGAGGGTCAGCCGGTCGGCGGGGTAGTCCGGGTCGAGGGGCAGGTACGCGCCGCCCGCCTTGAGGATCCCGAGCAGGGCGACGACCACGTCCAGGCCGCGGTGCAGGCACACCCCCACGATCGCGTCGGGGCCCACCCCCAGCTCGCGCAGGCGCTCTGCGAGCTGGTTGGCGCGGCGGTCGAGCTCGGCGTAGGTCAGCTGCTCCTCACCGAAGGTCACCGCCGGAGCGTCGGGTTGGCGGTCGACCCGGGCCTCGATCTCCGCGTGCACGCTGTGGGCCGGCACCGGGCGCTCGGTGGCGTTGCGTTCGACGAGCAGCGCGCGCCGCTCCGCGGCGTCGAGCAGGTCGAGCTCGGACAGCGCCCGATCCGGCGCTTGCGCAGCGGCGGCGAGCAGCCGGGCCATGTGGGCGCCGAACTGTTCGAGGCTCCGCGCCTCGAACAGCTGGTCGCGAAACGAGATCGTGCCCTCGACCCGCTCCGGGCCGATCGCCACGGTCAGCGCGAGCTCGTACTTCGCCCCCTCGGCCTCGAGCACGTGCAGCGACCAGCGCGGGTCGAGCTCGGGGACGTCGACGTAGCTGAACAAGACCCGCGAGAGGAGCTGCGCGAGCTCCTGGCCCTTGGCGTCCGAGGCTTGGAACGGCGGGCGCTCCAGGGTCTCCGCCGACACCCGCCGCACCTCACGCAGCAGGTCGCGGAAACTGGTGTCCGGGGCGATCTGCACGCGCACCGGGACCATTTGGATCAGGCAGCCGACCACCGCCTCGAGCTCGGCGTGCACCCGCTTGGCCGCGGGCATGGCGAGCACGAGGTCGTCCTGGCGGCAGTAGCGCTGGAGCACGGCGAAGAACACCGCGAGGTAGGCGTTGAACGGAGTCACCCCCTCCTCGCGGCAGAGCTCGTGCAGGCGCTCGCGCGGCTCGCCCTGGGTGAGCGTGAACGAGAGATGCGACCCCCTGAAGGAGACCGCGGCGGGGCGCGGTCGGTCGAGGGGCAGCTCGAGCGGGGTCAGCCCCTCGAGGATCGCGTCCCAGTCGCCGTCCTTGGGGTGCTCGCGCTCGTAGACCGCGACGTCCGCCATGTCGACGCTGAGCTCGGGGAGGTCGGCGGGCGCCCCGCCCTCCTCCTGGCGCAGCAGCTCTCCCAGGTCCCGCGCGATCACGGTCAGGGACCACTCGTCGATCAAGGCGTGGTGCAGGTTGAGCACCAGGCGGTGCTCCTCGGCGCTCAGGGTCACGAAGGTCGCCACCCAGGCGGTCTGGGCGAGGTCGAAGGCCCGGCGCTGTTCGGCGTCGAGCAGCTCCTGGTAGCGGGCGCGGCGTGCGTCGGGCTCGAGCCCGCTGAGGTCGAGCGTCGCCAGGTCGGCGGTGGGCTCGGGCGCAAAGCGCTGCCCCGGGTCGCCCTGGGCGGAGAGCACGAAGCGGGTGCGGAACGCGGGGTGCCGCCAGGTGAGCGTGCTCCAGGCCCGCCCGAAGGCCTCCAGGTCGACCCCGCCCCGGAAGCTCACCTCGGCGGTCACGTTGTAGAGCCCGGGGACGTCGCTGAACTGCGCGGCGAGCCAGATCCGCTCCTGCGAGGAGGAGAGCGGCCACACCGGCCCGCCCGCGACCCGGGGCTGGATCGTCTGCTGCGCGGCCTCGGCCTCTGCGAGGTGCTTCGCGAGGGAGGCGATGCTCGGCGAATGATAGAACTCGCCCAGGGTCAGGTGCCGACCGAACCGTCGGCGGACCTCACCCACGATCCGGGCCGCGCGCACCGAGGTCCCGCCCAGGCCCGCGAAGTTCGCGTGAACCGAGACCCGCTCGAGGCCGAGCGCCTCGCACCAGATCTCGGCCAGCGCGCGCTCGCTCGCGTCGCGCGGCGCGAGGTAGACCGCCTCCTCGCCGACCTGCGGCGGCGGGAGCGCCTTGCGGTCGACCTTGCCGTTGGCGGTGAGGGGGATCGCCTCCATGCGCACCAGGTGCGAGGGGACCATGAACGCGGGCAGGCTGTCGTTGAGGTGCGCGTAGAGCTCGGCGTCGTCGATCGCCTGCTTGACCACCACGTAGGCCACCAGCACGCGCTCGCCCGTGCCGTCGGGTGGGGCCAAGACCACGCAGCGCTCGACGGCCGGGTGTCGCGCCAGCACCGTGTCGATCTCTCCCAGCTCGATCCGGTAGCCGCGGACCTTGACCTGGTGGTCGACGCGGCCGAGGAACTCCAGGTTGCCGTCGGCCCCGAAGCGCGACATGTCCCCGGTGCGGTAGAGCTTGTAGGCCGGGTCCTTCGAGAACGGGTCCGGGAGGAAGCGCTCGGCGTTGAGCTCGGGGCGGTTGTGGTAGCCGCTCGCCAGGCACCAGCCCCCGATGAACAGCTCGCCGGGCACGCCGATCGGGGCGGGCTTGAGGTGCTTGTCGAGCACGTAGTAGCGCGCGTTTCGGATCGGCTTGCCGTAGGGGATGCTGTTCCAGGCCGGGTCGACCTCGTCTACGACGTAGTAGTTCGACCACACGGTGGCCTCGGTCGCGCCGCCGAGGGAGACGACCTGGGTCCCCGGGAAGGCCACACGGATCTGGTCCGGGAGCGGGACCGGGATCCAATCGCCTGAGAGGAAGGCCAGGCGCAGGCGACTCGTGGGGCAGCCCTCGGGGAAGAACGGCACGAGCTGCGCGAGCGCCGCGGGCGCGGAGTCCCAGAAGGTGATCCCGTCGTGGGTCAGGTAGTGGATCAGGCGGTCGGGGTCGCGGAGCTCCTCGCTCGCCGTGACCCGGATCGTGCCTCCCGCCATGAGCATGCCGAAGATGTCGTAGACCGAGAGGTCGAAGCAGGGCGAGGTCACGAACAGGAGGCGGTCCTCGGGGCCGACGTCGAAGGTCACGTTGACCCAATCCATCAGGTTCAACGCCGGCTGGTGGCGAACCACCACGCCCTTGGGACGGCCGGTGGAGCCCGAGGTGTAGATCACGTACGCCACGTCGGTCGGGGTCTGGCGCGGGTCCGGGTCGAGCTCGGACTCCACGAGCACCTCCGCCGCGACCCGGGGGTCGTCGAGGAGCAGGACCGCGCTGGGGCCACCTTCGAGGGGCTCCGCCAGGGCGCGCTGGGTGATCACGAGGGGCGCGGCGGTGTCCTCGAGCATGAAGCGCTGGCGCTCCGTGGGGTACGCGGGGTCGATCGGGACGTAGGCGCCGCCCGCCTTGAGGATCGCGAGCATGCTCACGATGAGCTCCGGGGAGCGGGTCACACAGAGGCCCACGAGCTGGCCGGGGGCGATCCCCTTGCGGATCAGGTGATGCGCGAGCCGGTTGGCCCGCGCGTTGAGCTCACCGTAGGTCACGGTCTCTTCGAGGTAGGCCAGGGCGATCCGCTCCGGGGCCTCCTCCGCCCGGGCCTCGAAGGGCTGGTGCATGAGCACGTCGTCGGGGTAGGCGCCGTCGGTGTCGTTCCAGGCCTCGACCACCAGCCCCCGCTCCGCGGCGCTGAGCAGCTCGAGCTCGCTGATCGCGGCCTCGGGGTCGCGCGCGATCGAGGCCAAGAGCAGCTCGAAGTGCTCGAGCATGCGGTCGACGCTGGCGGCCTCGAACAGGCTCGTCGAGTATTCGAGGATCGCGTGGAGCCCGTCGCTGCGCTGCTCGAGGTGCAGGGTCAGGTCGATCACCGAGGGCGCGGCGATCCGCTCGACGCGGAGCGCGAGGTCGCCGGCCCTGACGTTCATCCGGGTGAAGTTCATGAAGTTGAACATCACCTGGAACAGCTGGTTCCGGCTCGCGTCGGCGTTGCCGGAGAGCCCCCCGAAGACCTCGTCCAGGCTGGCGAAGCGGTGGGGATACGACGCCTCCCGGTCAGCCTGCACGCGCTCCATGAGCGCGAGGAAGGACGGGTCGCCCGAGAGGTCGGTTCGCCTCGCGAGCACGTTCATGCAGCACCCGAAGACCCCGCGGTAGGGCTCTACCCGGTTGGCCAGCGGGGCCCCGACCACGATGTCCTCGGCGCGGGAGTAGCGGTGCAGGAGCACGTTCCAGGCGGCGAACAGGAGGTCCGCGGTCCGCCAGCGCCGCGCGGTGATGAGCTCGCCGACCCTGGCCCACACCGTGGGGTCGAAGGTGCGGTAGCGGCGCGCGGCGGTCGCCTCCAGGACCGCGGGGCGACGGCGGTCGGTCGGGAGCTCGAGCGCGGCGGGGGCGCCGCGCAGACGCTCGATCCAGTGGTCGACGCTCTCACGGGAGGCGGGCAGCGCGTGCTCCTCGCGCTGCCAACGCGCGAAGTCGACGTAGGTCGCGCCGACCTCGGGCAGCCCCAGAGGCTCGCCGCGGCTGGCCTGCGCGTAGAGGGCGCTCAGCTCCTCGGTGAGGATCACGTAGAGGCTGTAGCCGTCGCAGATGATGTGCTCGGCCACGAGCAAGAGCACGTGGGCCTCGTCGCCGAGGCGGATCAGTCGCCAGCGGGTGAGGGGCACCGCGCCGAGCGACTCGGCGCGGGTCACCCCCTCCTCGAGGTAGCGGCGCACCTGCGCCTCGCTG
This sequence comes from Planctomycetota bacterium, assembly GCA_020425635.1. Classification (GTDB taxonomy): domain Bacteria; phylum Planctomycetota; class J058; order J058; family J058; genus JAGQRJ01. The sequence goes on from JAGQRJ010000720.1 coordinate 8,287, forward strand.
GCCCCGCTGAGGTCGACCCGGGAGTAGTCCAGGGGCACTCGAGGATGCACGACGAAGCCGGCGGGCGTCTCGCTGTCTCCGTGGCAGCTCATCCGCAGCGCGTCGTGGCGGGCGACGAAGGCCTCGATCGCCCGGACCAGCGCGCCCTCGTCGAGCTGCCCGGTGAGGTGCAGCGCGGTGCGGGTGTTGCCGAAGGGAGGCTCCGGGTAGGCAGCGCGCCCCACCCAAAAACGTCGCTGGGCGGGCGCCAGCGGGTGCATTCGAGACTGCTCGCTCACTGGACCGTCCTTCATCGCCTGGGGCGGGCTCGGCTCCCTCGTCCGCGACCCGTGCGGATCGACCGTAGCGCGCGCTGGCTCAGCGGCGGCGCTTCTTGGCCGGCTTGGCCTTCTTCTTGCCCTTCTTCTTGCCCTTGGGAGGCATCCGACCGATCCCCAGCTTGGCCTCGAGGACCTGGAGCAGGAGGTTGGCGTCCTCGAGGGCGAGGTCGGCCACGGCGTCGTGCTCGACCCCGAGCCACTCGTCGGAGAGCTCCATCAGCGCCTCGACCGAGAGCCCGGCCCGGCGCGCTTCCCAGGCGATCTCGAGCAGGTGCTCGGCGGTCGCGTGCTCGTCTCCCCGGGTCGGGCCGTCCTTGAGCCGGATCGCGCCCGCGATGTAGGGGTGGCACTTGGGGTTCTTGCGCAGCGCGGTCCGCACCTCACCCTGCTGGTCTTCCGACAGCCGGAAGCAGACCTCGGCGCTGATGTTCGGGTGCGCGGCCACGACCGAGCGCACGTGCTTGTGCGGGTCGCGGGCCAGAGCCTCCAGCGTGGCTGGCGTGGCGTCGGCCTGCAGCAGGGTCACGCGGTGCTGAATCGGGCGGATCTTATCCAACACCGGCGCCAGGCGCTCCTCCAACCCCTCCTCGATGAGGTGGGCGTGGAGGGCTTCCAGGGCTTCGACGGTTGGGTTCTCCAGGAAGGCTGCCTCGAGCCCCTCGATCTCGTCGGACAACTCGACCGCTCCTTGGTGAAGGCTTCGGCGGTTCGCGCTACAACGTCCGCCAGAAAGCGCATAGGATACGCGCGAACCGTCTGAAAGGAAACCCGTGATGGCTGGTGAGACCTCCAAGCGGAAACCCTTCCGCAAGAAGCGGGAGATGCCCGGCGGGTTGTGGATGCGCTGCCCGGACTGCGGGGGCTCGGTCTACCGCCGCGACGTCGAGTCGCTGCTCCAGGTGTGCCCGGAGTGCAACTTCCACTTCGAGATCTCGATCCGCGAGCGGATCGAGTTCATGCTCGACGAGGGCAGCTTCTCCGAGGTCGCCACCGGGTTGACCTCGAGCGACCCGCTCCAGTTCCAGGCCAAGAAGAAGTACGCCGACCGCCTGGTGGCCGCCCAGAAGTCGACCGGGCTCGAGGACGCCTGCGTCGTGGGGACCGGCAAACTCAAGGGGCACGAGCTCGTGTTCGGCGGCTCCGACTCGCGTTTCCTCCGCGGGAGCATGGGGTCGGTGGTGGGTGAGAAGTTCGCCCGCGCCGTGGAGCTCGCCACCGCGCGCAAGCTGCCCTTCGTGTTCGTGAGCGGCTCGGGCGGCGGCGCGCGCATGGACGAGGGTGTGCTCTCGCTGATGCAGATGGCCAAGACCTCGGCGGCGCTGGCGCGCCACGACGACGCGGGCTGCTTGTTCGTCTCGATCCTGACCAACCCCACCATGGGGGGCTGCATGGCCAGCTTCGCCGCCCTCGGCGACGTGACGATCGCGGAGCCCCGGGCTCTGCTCGGCTTCGCCGGCCCCACGGTGATTCGGGACACGATCCGCGCGGACCTGCCCCCCGGCTTCCAGACCAGCGAGTTCCTCCTCGAGCACGGCTTCCTCGACGGTGTGGTCAACCGCTGCGACCAGCGCGACTACGTGGCGAGCCTCCTCGAGCACTGCCTGGTGAAGGGCTAGGGCCAGGGATCGCTAGCGCGCGTCTCCGGGGTCCTTCCACACCAGGACCGGGATCGGCGAGTTGCGCGCGAGCTCCTCGGCGACCGAGCCGAGGAACAGGCGACGCAGCCCGGTGCGACCGAGGCTGCTGATCACGATCATGCCGACCTCGTGGGCCTGGGCCAGCTTGAGGATCCCTTCGATCGCGCTCCCGCGGGCGGTGTCGATCACGACGCTCGCGGGGGCGAGCTCGTCGGCGCGCTCCTGAAGGGCGGCGCGGATGCTGCTCTCCATTTCCGCGTCGGCCTGGAACAGGCGCTCGGCGACCTGAAAGTGCGCGGCGTTGGGGATCGGCTTGGGGGGCTTCTCGCTCGTGATCACGTGCCCCAGGACCAGGGTCGCTCCGAGGCGGGTGGCGAGGTCGGCCGCCGGCTTGATCGCGCGCTCGGCGAGCTCGGAGAAGTCGGTGGTGACGAGGATTGCCTTCATGCTGGCCCTCCAGGGGGTTCACGTTCGCTGCTGCTCGCGGCGGCCTGGCCCTGGGCCGGCGTGGCCCTGGTGTCCGGGGGCAGCGCGGTGTCGTCGGCGTCGCCCAACGGCGCCGCCTGGTCCCCGGAGGCAACGGCCTCGCCCCCCGCGGCCTCGCCGGAGTCGCCGCGGGTGGTCAGGATCGAGAGCAGCGCCGTCAGCGCGAGCACGCCCACGATCACCAGCAAGCTGATCCGCACCGGCAGGTGCAGGTGCCCTTTGTCGTTGAGCACGAAGCCCGGGGGGACCGGGGGGTGCAGGCCGCGCGCTTCGAGGAACTCGTGAGCGAAGGGGATCAGCATCTTGACGCCGATGAACCCGAGCACGACCCCGAGCCCAATGTTCAGGTAGCGCAGGCGCTGGATCGCCGCCGCGATCAAGAAGAACAGCGCGCGCAGGCCGAGGATCGCGAACATGTTCGAAGAGAACACGATGAACGGATCGCTGGTCACACCGAAGATCGCGGGCACCGAGTCGACCGCGAACATCACGTCCGAGCCCTCGATCACGAGCAGCACCAGGAACAACGTGGTGACCTTGCGCTTGCCGTCTTCGACCACGAAGAACTTCGAGCCGCGATAGCCCCCGGTCATGAGCTGCATGCGGGCCGACCCCGAGGCCGAGGGGTCGGCGGCCGCGCGCGGGGAGTCGTCGACCAGGGGCAGCGCCCAGCGGCAGAAGCGCACGATTCGGCTCTGGCTGGGGTCGGCGTCCTCGTCGTGAAAGGCGACCTTCCAGGCGCTGACCACGAGGATCACGCCGAACACGGCGAGCACCCAGGCGAAGGTCTCGATCAAGAGCGCGCCGACCAGGATCATGATCGCGCGCAGGATCATCGCGCCCACGATCCCCCACAGCAGCACCCGGCGCTGCTCGCGGGGCGGGACCTTGAAGAACGCGAAGACCAGGAGGAACACGAACAGGTTGTCGACGCTCAGGCTCTCCTCGAGCAGGTAGCCCGCGAGGAACTCCTCCGCCTTGGCGGAGCCGAACCAGCGCCAGATCAAGAGGTTGAAGCCCATGGCCAACCCGATCCAGAACACGCTCCAGAGGGCGGCCGACCGAGTCGAGAGCGCGGACCGCGAACGGCGGTAGAGGATCAGGTCGATCCCGACCATGATCAGCACGAAGACCACGAAGCCAGCCCAGAGACCGGGCGCGGTCGAGGGGCGCAGGATCGTCTCGTCGGCGAGGAGCAGGGGCATCGGTCCGCCCAGGATAACCGGGATCGCGCGGCGCGCCCTCGCCGGGGGAGCGCTGCGAGGGTTACCCTGGGCCCATGGCCGACACCGTGTTGATCGTCGAAGACGAGGTCGCCCTCGCGCAGGGGATCGCGTTCAACCTCGAGCAAGAGGGCTTTCGGGTCGAACACCTGGTCAGCGGAGAGGCCGGCGAGGCACGAATCCTCGACGCCGCGGGCGCGCTCGACCTGGTGCTGCTCGACCTGATGCTGCCGGGGATCGACGGCTTCACGGTCCTCCAGCGCGTGCGCGCCGCGGGCTGCGTGACCCCGATCATTCTGCTCACGGCGCGCGGCGAAGACGTCGACGTGATCCGCGGGCTCGAGCTCGGCGCCGACGACTACGTCACCAAGCCCTTCAGCGTCGGCCAGCTCGTGGCTCGGATGCGTGCCGTGCTGCGGCGGCGCCCGGGCGGCGCCGCGGGGTCCGCCCCCCCCGCGATCCGCTGCGGCGACGCGACGATCGACCTCGAGCGCTGCGCGATCCTCCGCGACGGCGCGACCCACCTCTTGACCGCCACCGAGCTCGAGATCCTGAACCTCCTGCTCGACCCCCCGGGCAAGGTCGTCTCGCGCAACGAGATCCTCGACCGGGTGTGGGGTCAGGGTCGCTACCCCTCGACCCGCACCGTGGACAACCACGTCGCGCGGATCCGCAAGAAGCTCGAGCGCGACCCCGCCCAGCCCACGGCGCTCGTGACCGTGCACGGCGTCGGCTACCGCCTCGTCCTCGGTTAGCCCGCAAAGCCGGGCGCGGGCCCCGCCGCGCGGAGGGCGTACGAGCACGCAGCCCCGACCGGATCAGGTCGAGGCTGCGTGAAACAAAGGAAGGAAGGATTGTCGAACTGGGAAGACGCGCCGGAATCGATGGGAAGGAAGGATTGGAGGAAGGAAGGAAGGGAGTTGAGGGGCGCGTCTTCGCTTTCGTTGAGTGGCCTAATGCAGGCCAAGTGCCAGTCGTAAGTCCTTTTCCCGCGATTTCGTCTCACGCCGGCTTTCCAGAGTTGGGGGAGGGGACCAGGAACGTTTCGCACGGCCGCTTTCGTGAACTTGTTACATCGCCGCCAGGGGGTCCGTGCACCGTCACGGCTGGACTTCCCTAGAGTTGGGACGTGCGCAAGGAGAACGCTGCCATGACCCGATACCTCACCCTGTCCGCCGCCCTGATCGTGAGCGCAGTCCTCGCCCAGGACGCCCTCGACGACCGCTTCCAGCGGGCCTACTACCAGGAGCACGCCCTGAAGGACCTCGACCAGGCGGTCGAGACCTACCGCGGCGTGTTTCGTGACGCGCTGCAGGCCAAGCAGCGAGCCCTCGCCGCCCGGGCCAAGCTGCGTGAGGCCCTCTGCGAGCGGCAGCGGGGGCGCGAGGTCGAGGCGGTGGCGCTCCTCGAGCAGCTGGTCAAGGACTTCGCCGATCAGAACGAGGTCCAGGCCGAAGCCAAAGACGCCCTCGCAGCCCTCGGAGGACCCCGCCGCACCCTGCGGGTCTACGACGTCTCCTACCTCCTGACCCGGGCCCACGAGGCCGATCCGCTCGCGGGCATGCAGCTCGCTGAGTCGCGCTCATCCAGCAGTGACGGGACCTTTCGCGATCCCCGCGGCGGCGTCCTCAGCTTCGACGACGAAGCGTGGATCGCCCCAGGGATCTCGATCGACCCCGACGTGCTGATCGACCTGATCACCGAGAACCTCGCCAGCGGGTTCTGGGAGGGCAGCGCCCGGATCTCGGTCGAGGGCGGGAACCTCGTGGTCGTGAACACGGCAGAGGTCCACCGCGAGGTCGAGGCCCTCCTCGGACGACTTCAGGCGCTGCGAGGGCGGGCGATCACCTTCGACGTGCGCAGCATCCTGATCACCGAGCAGGGCCTGCGGGCGCTGCAGCTCGGTTCGGGCGGAGCGCGCGCGCTGACTCCGGCGCAAACCCAGGCGCTCGAGGCCCAGCTCGCGGCCAAGCGGGCCTTCGAGATCGAGCGTCGCCAGCTCTCGACCTCGAACCGCATCGGGGTCGAGGCCGCGACCCCCCTCCGGCACGACTTCCTCGGGACCTACGAGCTCAATCAAACCGGGGTCGTGCCGGTGCTCAACCCCGTGATCGAGCAAGGGACCGAGGCCACCGCGGTGTGGCTGCGCCCGACCCTGGTCGCCAGCGGCGAGCACATGCTGCTCGAGGTCCACGCCCGGGCCAGCCGCTGGAACACGGACGCCACCCAGCTGCTCCAGCCCGAGCAGAAGGCCGAGCTCGACCTGCCCGTCGTCCACTACGCGGCCCTCGAGGAAACGCTCCTCGTGAAGGGCGGCCAACCAATCCTGATCGGCGGCGTGCACGTCGGCCCACCCATGGCCGAGATCGACCTGGCCAAGCTCGACCCTCAGGCGGGGTGGACCGAGGACGTGGCCCAGACCGCGCGCCTGGTGTTCGTGGTGACCCCGCGCGCCGAGGCCCCCGCCGAGACCAAGCAGGAAGCCCCGGTCACCAAGGGCCGGCGCGAGCTGCGGGTCTACAACGTCGCCCTCGTCCTCGGCGAGCGCCGAGCCCCCCGCAGCCTCGAGCTGCAGACCCTGCTCTCGGAGCTGGGCGCCGACGAGGACGAGACCCGGCGGGCGCTCGACCCCGACGTCTTGCTCGAAATGCTCCGGGAGAACATCGCCCCCGACTCCTGGGAGCACCCCAGCAACTGGATCCAGCTCGTCGGGGACGACGTGATCGCGATCAGCCAAACCCCCGCGGTGCAGGCCAGCGTGCGCAGCTTCCTCAGCACCCTCGAGCGAGGCCCCGGGACCTCGCAGACCGTGGCCCTCGAGCTGCTCGACCTGGAGCTCCCCGCGGCCCGCTTGAGCGCGCTGCTCGACGGCGCTCAGGGGGGCCGCGGGAGCGAAGTCCTCGCGGCCCAGGCGGTCGACGCCTTGCTCGCCGAGGCCACGACCCGGGTCACGCGCTGGGGGGCCGGCTCCTCGGTCAGCGGCACCGGCCTGGGCTGCGAGGCGACGCGCAGCGAACGCTACCTGAGCGGCTGCGAGAACAGCAGCGGCGGGACCGGGAGCGTGATTCAGGAGGAGACCCAGCCGCTCACGGGGGTGGCGCGCAGCGGCTGGAGCCTGGCGGCCTTGCCGCGCGCCATGCGCGACGGTCGGGTGGCGCTGAACCTGGCCTACCGAGTCGACTCCCTCCTCCGCTTCAAGCGGGTCGACCTCGGCTTCGCGACGATCGGCTTGCCCCAACTGCGCAACGACGTGAAGCGGGTCAACACCGCCTTCGATCCCACCCAGGTCCTGCTCGTGGCCAGTGAAGTGCGGGGAGGCGCGGGGCGCCTGGTCCTCGTGCGCGTGCGCGTGGACAGCCCCCTCGGCGAGTGAGGCCCGACGCAGGGACCCCCCGCCTGCCGAGCACGACGGCGGGCCGGCAGCTTCGCCGCCGGCTCGCCGCGGTGGCCGGCGTGTGCCTGATCGGTCCGCTGCTGGTGTTCTTGAGCGTCCTCGCCGCGCGGCAGCTCGAGGCCCAGCGGTCGCTCGGTCGCGTGCAGGCGGCCGACGCCGCCGAGGCCCGCGCGGGGCGCCTGCTGCCGGAGGTCACCGCCGCGCTCGAGGCCGAGCTCAGCGCCCTCGCTGCGGCTCCCGTGACCAGCGTGACCGCGGCGCTCTGCGACCGCTCGGGCAAGCTGCTCACCCCGCGCCTTCCCCCGGCGCGCGCCCCGCGCCCGCCCGTGCCCGAGCGCCTGCACGAGGCCCTCGCCGCGGGACGCGACCTCGAGTTCCGCGTCCAGGACGCCCAGGCGGCGCTGCACCACTTCCGCGGCTTGCTCGCCCACGTCGCGCTCTCCGAGCGGCCGGCGGTCTTGCTCGAGCTCCTCGGCTCCTACGCGCGAGCCGAGGACTGGGCCGCCGCAGACGCCGTGGCCCAGGAGCTGCTGCGCGGGCACGCGCGCGGGTCGTGGAGCCTCGCGCGCCAGGAATACCTCCACGCCCAGCTCCTGCGCGCGACGGCCGCGTCCTCGCGCGGCCTGCCGAGCCCCGACCTGTCTGGCGTGCTCCGGGAGCTCGAGGCGACGGCGGCGGTCGAAGGCCCGGCCCTCTCCGGCGCCGGGTTCTACCGCGAGCGCCTGGTCGCCGCCGGGGCCGTCCTCGACCCGAGCTGGCAGGCGCTCTGCCGGGCCCTGGCCGCCCGCGGTGAACCGCTGACTCCGTCCGACGAGCGCGTGCGCTGGATCCCTGCGCTGCGCGCGAGCCTCGTCACCGCGCCCGTCGACGCCGGCCAGCGCGTCTCGCTGCTGGACCTGCCCAGCCTCCTCGGCGAGGCCCTCGCGCCCGCCGCGCAGGCGGGTCAGCGCGCGGTCGTGCGCGATCCACACGGGGACGCGGTGTGGTGGTCAGCGAAGACCTCCCGCCCCCCTCAGGCCGCTCCCCAGGCGCCCGCCCGCGTGCTGGTGTGGCGCGAGCCGCCGCTCCGCGGCTGGAGCCTCGAGCTCCACGCGACCGACGACGCGGCGGCCGAGGCGGGCTACCGCCGCCAACGCCTGATCCTCGTGGCCCTGGTCCTCACCGCGGCCCTGGTGCTGGTGCTGGCCACCTGGGGCCTGCTCAGCCAGGCGGCGCGCGCGGTGGACCTCGCCCGCGCGCGGACCGACTTCGTGGCCGGCGTGACCCACGACCTGAAGACCCCGCTCGCGCTGATCCGCCTCTACGGCGAGACCCTCCAGCTGCACCCCGATCAGGACGCAGCGAAGCGCGCGACCTTCGCCGGGGTCGTGGTGCGCGAGGCCGATCGCCTGCACGACCTCGTCGAGAACGTGCTCCAACTCAGCCGCGGCGAGGCGGCGACCCCCCAGCTCGACGGGAGCGACCTCGCCCGCACCGTGTCGGCCGCGGTCGCCGAATACGTGCTGCCCCCGACCCCCGCCTTCGAGCTCGTGCAGCGCCTGGAGCCCGAGCTGCCCGAGGTGCTCCACGCCCCGACCGCGGTGCGCCAGATCGTGCGCAACCTGCTCGCCAACGCGGTCAAGTTCTCTCCCGCGGGCGGTCGCATCGAGGTGTCCCTCGAGCGCGACGGGGCCCACGCCCTGCTCGCGGTGAGCGACGCGGGAGTGGGGATCGCGGCCGAAGACCGCGAGCGCGTGTTCGAGGCCTTCGTGCGCCTCGACGCCAAGGGCAAGCCGACCCCGGGCTCGGGGCTGGGCCTGGCGATCGTGCGCCGGCTGGCCACCCTCCACCGCGGGACGGTCTGCGCAGCCCCTCGGGAGCGGGGAGCCCGGATCGAGCTCCGGCTGCCCTTCACCACGCCCTAAGTCCCTGCGGCACAACCTCCAGGGAAGATGGATTCATCCCTCAAGGGAGTCCCTCGGACCATCCGAAAACGATGGTATCGCCAGGGCGTGCAGCTCCCCTCTGCCACGCCCCGGCGACTCGAGGGCGCGCCGGTCCCCCAGCCGGCGCGCCCGCACCGAGGTTCCCGGGGGGGCGTGGGTGGGTCGCCGGACCGGACGTCGAGCCGCGCGCCAGCCCACTCCCCCCCGTGCGCCGCCTTTCCTCCCTCCCCCGGCGCGAGTAATCTGAGCCCTCGCTGGGGGGATCCATGAGCGACGCGGCTGCCGAGATCGAGCGCTTGCGGGCCGAGTTGGCCCATCACAACCACCTCTACTACGTCCTCGCCCAGCCGGTGATCTCCGACTTCGAGTACGACCGCATGTTCAAGCGGCTCGTGGAGCTCGAGGCCGCGAACCCGCACCTGCAGAGCGCGAGCTCGCCCTCCTTGCGAGTCGGGGCGCCGCCGGTCGAGGGCTTCCAGACCGTCGAGCACGCCAAGCGCATGCTCTCCCTCGACAACACCTACAGGCGCGAGGACGTGCTCGAGTTCGACGAGCGCGTGCGGAAGGGCCTCGGGGGCAGCACCCACTACACCTACTTCGCCGACCCCAAGATCGACGGCGTGGCGCTGGGGCTGCGCTACGAGAACGGTGAGCTCGTGCTCGCCGCCACCCGCGGCGACGGCGTGCGCGGCGACGAGATCACGCTCAACGCGCGCACGATCCGCAACGTGCCCCTGCGGCTCAAGCTCGACCCGGTGCCGCCGGTGTTCGAGATCCGCGGCGAGGCCTACATGCCCAAGGAGACCTTCGAGGCGCTCAACGCGCGCCGCACGGCGCGCGGCGAAGACCCCTACATGAACCCGCGCAACACGACCGCGGGCTCGCTCAAGCTGCTCGACAGCCGCGAGGTGGCCAAGCGCGGGCTGCGCTTCATCCCGCACGGGGCCGGGGAGCTGATCGGGGTCGACTATTCGAGCTACCGCGAGCTGGTCGAGGTGTGGCGCCAGGCGGGCTTCGAGGTCTCCCCCCTGGGCAAGCACTGCCCCACGATCGAGGACGTGCTCGCCGCCGTGAGCGAGTTCGAGGCGGTCCGCCACGAGCTCTCCTACGAGGTCGACGGGCTCGTGGTGCGGGTCGACGAGGCCGAGCTCCTCGAGCGCCTCGGCCACACCTCCCACCACCCTCGCGGGATGATCGCTTACAAGTACGCCGCGGAGCAGGGGATCACCAAGCTCTACGACGTCGAGGTCACCGTGGGCAAGACCGGCCAGCTGACGCCCAACGCGCGCCTCGAGCCGGTGCTGCTCGCGGGGACGACCGTCAGCCGCGCCAACCTGCACAACTTCGACGAGGTCGCGCGCAAGGACATTCGCAAGGGCGACTACGTGGTGGTCGAGAAGGCGGGAGAGATCATTCCCTACGTGGTGCGCTCGCTCCCCGAGCGCCGCGACGGGAGCGAGACCCCGATCACGGCGCCGCTGCGCTGCCCGAGCTGCGACACGCCGACCCTGCGCCGCGAGGGCGAGGTCGCGATCTATTGCCCGAACGTGGCCTGCGGCGACCGCCTGCGCGGGGTGCTGCGCCACTTCGCCTCGCGCCGCGCGATGGACATCGAGGGCCTCGGCGAGAAGTTGGTCGACCAGCTCGTCAGCGAGGGGCTCGTGCGCTCGGTCCCCGACCTCTACCGGCTGAGCTTCGAGCAGCTCAACCGCCTGGAGCGCATGGGGAAGAAGTCGACCGAGAACCTGCTCCAGGGTTTGGCCGACTCCAAGCAGCGCGGGCTGGGCAAGCTGCTCAACGCGCTCCCGATCCCGCACCTCGGCGAGACCATGGGCCGCGAGCTGGCCCAGCGCGCCGGCTCCCTCGACGCGCTCCTCGCCGCCGGGACCGCCGAGGAGTTCGAGCGCCGCTTCAAGCTCGGGCCGGTAGTCAGCGCCGACGTGTGCGCCTGGTTCGCGACCCCACAGCACCGGACCCTGCTCGGCGAGCTGCGCGAGCTGGGCTTCAAGCTCAGCGAAGACGCGCCCCGCGCCGCGGGGGGCTCACCCTTCGCGGGCAAGACCGTCGTGATCACGGGGACCCTCCCTCGCCGCTCGCGCGACGCCGCCCAGGCGGCCGTCGAGGCCGCGGGGGGCAAGGTCACCGGCTCGGTCTCGCGCAAGACCGACTACCTCCTGGCTGGCGCGAAGCCCGGCTCCAAGCTGAGCAAGGCTCAGGAGCTCGGCGTCGCCGTCCTCGACGAAGATGCCTTCGACGCGCTCCTCGCGCAGGCCACGGCGACGGTCGGGCCAGCGGCGCAGGCGAGCGAAGGCGGCGCCAGCCAAGCCTTCGCGGGCCTGACCGTCGTGGTCACCGGGACCCTGGAGAGCATGAGTCGGGACGAAGCCAAGGACCGGATCGTCGCCGCCGGGGGCAAGGTCAGCGGCTCGGTCAGCAAGAACACCGACCTCCTGGTCTGCGGCGAGAAGGCGGGCTCGAAGCTGGCCAAGGCCGAGAGCCTGGGCGTCACCGTGCTCGACGAGGCCGGCTTCCTGGCGAAGCTGGGCGGCTAGCCCCCCGCACTCCGCCGAAGCTCCCTCCCCAGGGGAACCAACGAACAGGGCGGGGTCTCCCCCGCCCTTCGTTCGTCCGCTGGAGCTCCCCGGCTCAGGGGCGCTTGGCCCCGGGCGCCAGGCGCGCGAGCAGCTGCTCGCGGGTGTCCTGGATCACGGTCTCGGAGGCGCCCAGGTCGACCAGCTCCTGCTCGAGGCGCGCGATCGAGGTGCTGATCTCGCTGGCCCGGCGACGGAGCTCGCTCGCGCGCTCGAGGGCGAGCCTCGCCTGCTCACGCTCCTCCTGCACCCGCGCGAGGCGCTGGGAGTTCTCCTGGGAGCTCATCTCGACCCGAGCGAGCTCGAGCTCGAGGGCGTCCTTCTTCGCGCGGGCCGAAGCGGTCCGCTCGCGGAGGATCGTAGACCGCTCCTCGAGCCGGGCGACGTCGGCCTGGCCCTTGAGCAGCGTCTTCTCGAGGTTCAGCTTCTCCGCGGCGAGGGACTCGACCTCGCTGCTGAGGGCGGCGGTGGAGGAGGCGAACTGCTGGCGCTCGGCGCGGAGCTGCGCCACCGCGATCCGGTCGGCCTCGAGGGCCTTGGTCAGGCGATCACGCGTGGCCCGGAGCATGGCGAGCTCGCTCTCCTGGCCGCCGCGCTGCGAAGCGAGGGCGGCGAGCTCCCCCCGCTGGGCCGCGAGCTCGGCGTTCAACGCCGCGCTCTGGGCAGCGAGCTGCTGACGCTCGACCCGCGCGCTGGCGACGCTCTGCTGCAAGGCCTGGGTCTCGCTCTGGAGCTGCGCGATCGAGGCCTGGGCCTGCTGCTTTCGCCCCGCGAGCGACGTCTGCTGCCCCTCGAGCTTGGCGACCGCGCTCTGCTCGGCCTGGACCGCCTGGCCGAGCTCGGCGTGGCGGGTCTTGAGCTGGGCGACCTGAGTCTCCTGGACGACGATCTTCCCCTTGTAGTCGCGGTTGGTCCCGACGAGGGCGGTGTAGTTCCGCTCCTGCTCCTCGATCCGGGTCTCGTAACGCTTGAGGTGCGCCTCGCGCGAGGCGAGCACGGCCTCCAGCTCCGCGGCGTGATAGATCGCCTGTGAGGTCTGGGCTTCGAGCAGCGCCTGATCGACGATGTTGGGCGCTTGGCAGCCAACGAGGCCTAGCGCGAGCACGAATCCACTGGTCTTGAGGTTTCCCATGACGAGCCTCCCTTATCCCTGATTCAAGGTATCGGACGATTGTCCGCCGCGCAGGACCCTGTGTTCCCCGGCGGTCGAAAAATTTACGCCAAGGGCCTTGTTCGTAAATGGTTTAGCCCCCTCGCCTGGCGCTCGGATTCCCTGGGGTCCCTGGTAGGCTGGCGCCCATGATCGAGCGCAGCGCACAAAACCTGGTGTGGGTCGACCTTGAGTTCACGAACCTCGACCCCAGCGTCGGGTTCATCATGCAAGCGGCCATGATCGTGACCACCAAGGACCTGGTCCCGATCCCGCCGCCGGGCTTCGACCCCACGGTGGGAGGGCTGCTCTACGACGTCTCCCTGACCCCAGGGCAGGCTTCGACCGCCAGCGCTTGGGTCCGCGAGAACCAGGCCGACCAGCTCGCCCGCTCCCAGGGGGAAGAGGCCCTCCCGATCCACCAGGTCGAGGACCTGTTCATCGGCTACCTGCTCGCCACCTGCGAGATCCCCGACGACAAGCGCCAGCGCCCGCTCCTCGCCGGCAACTCGGTCCACGGCGACTTCGGCTTCATTCGCCGCCACATGACCCGGCTCGAGGACCTGCTCAGCTTCCGCCTGCTCGACGTGACGAGCCTCAAGGAGATCGCGCGCCGCTGGCTGCCCAAGAGCGAATACGTCAAGAATCCGGCCACGATCAAGCGCTGGTATCCCGGCGAGGTCGAGCTCAAGGGCGAAGTCCACGACGCCTTGTTCGACATCAAGGCCTCCCTCGCCGAGGCCAACTTCTACCGCCACCACCTGTTCGTCCCCGAGTGCCGCCCCCCTGAGGAGGTCACGGGCTAGGCTCGCGCTGCCTCGGGGAGCGACACCGGGCGATACCCTCCGCCGTCTTCGAAGCGCAGCGAGTCCGTGGCGAAGCTGAAGCTGAAGCGCTCCACCAGCTCCCACCCCGCCTCGCCCAAAAAGCGCCCGCGGCCCGCGCCGTCGGAGCCGTAGGGGAAGGGCGAGCGCGGCGCCAGGTCCCGGCGCGTCCCTCCTTCGCCCCCGCGGAGGGTCATTCGAGCCCGCGCGGGCTCGCGCGGGCCCTCGAGCAAGAAGCCGAAGGCCTGATCTCCGTTGACCTTCAGCGGCGGGCTCGCCTCGACGCGGCCCGGGGCGATCAGGAAGCGCTTCTCGCACGCGATCCGCGCCGGGGCCCGGCAGGTGCAGGGTCGACCCCGAGCGTCCTCGATCCCGTTCCGTCGGAGCAGGGTCCTGAGCGTGCTGAGCGTCCAGCCGTCCCGTCGCAGGTCGAAGGCGTGTACGTCGCGCATGTCCCGCAGCTCGTCGTCGGCCGCCGCGAGCGCCCCAGCCTCGCCGACCGCGAAATACTCTCCGTAGACCGAGGTGAACTCGGCCAGGGCCTCGTCGCCGCACAGGTACTGGACCCGAGTCGCGACCTCCTGCACGAGGACCGAGCCCGCCGGGGCCTCGAAGCTGAAGGTCCTGCGGTAGCCGTTCTTCGCCCGCACGTCGACGAAGCTCTCGAGCAAGCGCGGGACCAGGCCGGTCATGGCGCTCAGTCCTCGGTCTGCGCTGCCCGCGCCAAGACCCGCTCGCTCTGTTCGCGCGCTGCAGCGGAGCTCAACAGCTGGATCACGGCGGCGATCGGCGTCGCCATCGAGAGCCCGGCCACGGTGGCTGGGATCTCCTTGGCGGGGACCGGCGCCGCCGGCCGGAGGGGACCGTTGGTCACGCCTGCCAGCAGGAGCTGCCGCTGGGCGTCCGCGCCCACCGCGAGCAGCAGCGGGGCGCCCTCGGTCAGCGGGAGGCTCGGCGCCGTGTGGTAGAGCCGCTCCCTCCCCGCGTCCACGCCCGCGAGGCCGCCCGGGAGCACCAGCGGGAAGGCGTCACGGGGGTCGAACCCCTCGATCCCGTAGGGGAAGGCGAGGGCGTGGACCTGCAGCAGGGGTTGGCTCTGCGCCGTCGACGCGGCCTGCAGGAGGGGGATCGCCTTGACCTCCCAGTCGGGCTGCATGGGGAAGACGCACGCGGCGACGTCGCCGCGCTCGGAGCGCAGCCAGGTCAAGCCGGCCTGCTGCAACACGGTCCCGAGCCCGAGCAAGACGCGGTCCTGGTCGCGCGAGACCCAGGCCGTGAGCGGCTGGTCACCGGCGCGCTCGAGGACGCGTGTGCTCGTGACCAACCACAGCAGCCGTCGATCCGACACGAGGAACCCGCAGCCCAGCGGCAGCCAGTGCTCCTGCTCCTGCACGCCGAGGCAGAGGGTGGTTCGGACGAGGTCGTCGAAGGCAGACATGCTCAGTGCCCCAGCTGGACGGAGCCCCCGTCGATCTTGTTGACTTTGGCGGCCAGGCTGACCCGAGTCTCAGCGCGTGAGTAGTCTTCGCCGTCGACGACGGTGTGGGAGTCCCCGGCCCGTTGGGTCAGCAGCCCCCGCACCCAGCGGTAGGCCGTGTCGGTCTTCTCGGTGACGGACTTGGCGAAGGTCCTGAGGGCCCCCGTTTGCACGGTCACCTCGGGCGCGTGGAGCGAGACGCCTCGATCTCCGGTCAGGCGCAGCGACCCGCCGACCGCGCGCAGCTCGACGTCGCCCTGCAGCGCGAGCTCGGTCTTGCCGTGCCCGGCCAGGACGCCGATCGCGAAGAACTCCTCCGCCTGTCCGATCACGAGCAGCTCGTCGCCGATCGCTGGATGGTAGGGCGTGCTGAACGCGAAGCGCACCTCCGCAGGGGTGGCGTCGCCCAGGAGCACCTCCGCCGTGGTCGCGCCGAAGCTGAGCACCCGGGCTGCACCCAGGAAGCTCGCGGGCAAGGGCGACCCTCGCTGCGGCGCGGCGGCCTCGGGAGCGGCCTCGGTCGGGACGTCGTCGTGCCGCGCTGCGCTGCGCACCTGTGGCTGGGCGCTGACTGACGTGCTCATGAGCTGGCTCCTGGAGTGTGGGGGATCTCTGCGGGGGCGCTGGGCGGGACGTAGGTCTCGCCCCTTAGGCGCTTCTTGTCGGTGGGGTAGGACCCTGCGGTCGTCGACCCTCTCCACTGCGCCTGCTCCGACTCGATCCCGTGCAGGGTCGCGAAGGAGAGGTTGGCGCCGCGCAGGTCGGCGCGGTCGAGGGTCGCGTAGTCGAGCTGGGCGAAGGTCAGCTTGGCCTGGGGAAACTGGGCGGCCGTCGCGTCGGCCTTGGTCCACACGGTCTCGGTCAGGTCGGCCCCGGAGAAGTCGGTCTCCTGGGTGGTGGCCTCGGCGAACAGCGCCTGCCGCAGGTTGGCGCCGGAGAGGTTCGCTCCGCTCACGTCCGCCTGAAAGAAGTTGGCTCCGGCCGCGAACACGCCGCCGAGTTGGGCGCCCTTGAGCTTCGCGCCGACGAAGAGCGTCTTGTCCAGGCGAGAGCCGGCGAAGTTGGCGCCCTCGAGGTTGGCGTCCATGAAGTTCGACATCGAGAAGTCGCAGCCGCGGAGGTCCTTCCCGGAGAGGTCGCCCCCCGAGAACTGGCAGCGGGTCATCTCCATCCCGCGAAACACGAGCTGGTCGTAGTCGACGTCGCCGAAGTCGCAATGCAGCTTGGTCTCGTGCCAACGCACCTGCGCCAGGTTCGCCTGGTCGAGGCGCGTGCCCATGAGCAGCGCGCGGCTCATGTCGGCGCCCTCCAGGTTCGCCTCGCTCAGGTCGACCATGGTCAGGTCGCAGTCGCTGAAGTTCGCGCCGCGGAGGTCCGCGCCCCCCATGCGCACCAGGGTCAGGTCGTGACCCGTGAAGTCGGCGCCCTGCAGCTTGGCCCCGCTGAACCCCGAGTATTTGAGGTTGGCGCCGGTGAAGTTCGCGCCCACCAGGTCGGCCTCCTCCAGGAAGGCCGACTCGAGGTTGACCTCCCCGAAGTTGGCGCCCTCGAGGTTGCACTTCTTGAGCGAGGTCAGGTGCAGGTTGGCCCCCGTGAAGTCGAGCCCACCCAGGTCGACGCCCTCGAGGTCCACCGTGCTCAGGTTCCTGCCGGTCAGCCCGGTCCATGCGTGCAGCGCGTAGGAGAGGTTGCAGTGCAGCATTTCGGCGGGGAACAGCGTCCCGCGCGCGTCCGGGCGAGCCATGTTCGTGTAGCTGAGCTCGACCTGGCGCAGGTCGGCGCGCGCCAGGATCGCGTCCTGACCGATACACTCGAAGACCTTCCCGCTCCAGGTGGCGTCGGAGAGGTCGGCTTCGTTGAAGATCGACTTCTCCAGCTCCACACGGCCGCGGGTCTCGCGCAGCTTGGCCTTATTGAGGATGCACTCCTCGAAGCGCACGCCGTCGAGGTCGAGGCCGCTGAGGTCCGCCTCGTTGAACAGGCACTTGCTGATCGGCGCCCGGGTCAGGGTCGCACCCCGCAGGTCCGCGTTCGAGAAGGCCGACTCGCTGAGCTGCGCGCCGGTCAGCGTGGCGCCGCTGAGCTTCGAGTGCACGAGCATGGCCTTGAACACGCGGGCGTTGCTCAAGTCAGCGCCCGTGAAGTCGCACTCGGAGAGGGCGGTCTCTTCGAGCTGCACCTCGCGCAGGGAGGCGCCTGCGAACTTCGACTCCTTGGCCATGCACTCGCGGAGCCGGGCCCGGTCGAGGTTCGCGCCGCTGAGGTCGGCCTGGAGCAGCGCGCTGCTCGTGAGCTCGGCGTCGGTGAGCTGGGCCTGGGTGAGGTCTGCTTGCGCGAGCACGGACCGGACCAAGGTGGCGCCCACGAAGCTGGCCGCGGCGAACAGGCCGCGCGGCGCCTTGAACTCGGTCAGGTCGCCGCGGTCGAAGACCGCGCCAGGCGCCGGGGTCTCGGTGAGGAGGACCCCGCCCAGGTTGGCGTCGCTGAGGTGCGCCCCCGAGAGGTCGCAGCGCGAGAAGGTGGCCCCATGGAGGTTGGCCCCGCTCAGGTTCGCGCCGTTGAGCGCAACCGAACGAAACTCGGCCTCCGTGAGCACGGCCCCCGAGAGGTCGAGCCCCTGGAGGTCGAGGTCGCAGAGCACGGCCTGATGGCAGCTCAGCCCTCGGCGGACTCGCTGCAACAGACCCTCGCGGTCGATGAAACCTACCGGCGCTTCCTCGCTCATGCGCGGACCGTGTCCTTGTCTCGTCGAGTGGCCTCGACGAAGGCCTTGGTGAAGTCGCACTTCACCAGCTTTGCGCCGTTGAGGATCAGGCAGTAGCAGTTCGCGTGCTGAAACTGGCCGTCGAGCAGCGTCGCGAGGCTGAAATCGACGCCCTTGAGGTTGGCGCTCACGAAGTGAGGTGCGTCGAGCTTGGACTTCCTGAAGGACGCCTCGCGGAGCTCGGCCGCAAAGAACCTGGCACCCTTCGCCTTGACCGAGTCGAAGAAGCTCCCCGGGAGCTGCGCCCAGGAGAAGTCGGCGCCGTCGAAGGTCGAGGTCAGCCAGATCGACTTCGGCGCCTCGATCGCCTGGAAGTGCGCGCCGGTGAAGTCGGCGCCCTCGGAGAGGGCCGCGTTCGTGAGGTCGGCCCGCGTAAAGCGCGCGCGGGTCGCCTGCACTCCGCGCAAGGAGGCCTTCACCAGGGTGGCCCCGCTGAAGTCGGCGTCCTCGAGCTTGCACTCGCCCAGATTGAAGGTCGTCAGGTCGGCGCCGCGCAGGTTTGCCTCGCGCAGGTCGCACTTGTCGAACTGCGCCATCTCCCCCTGGCAGCCTCCGAACACCGCGCCCCGCAGACGGGACTTGCTGAACTTGGTCATCCCGAGCCGGGTGTCCGAGAGGTTGCAGCCGTCGCCCCGAACCAGGTGCAGGCTCGCCAGGGACAGGTCGGCCCCGGTCAGGTCCGCGCCCTCGAGGATCGACTTGTTGGCGACGGCGAAGGTCAGCTTGGCGCCCTTGAGGGTCGCTTGACTGAGGTCCATGCGCTCGGCGAGCGCCGAGTCGAGGTCGGCGCGATCCAGACACGCACTCCTCAAGCTGCATTGCTCGAGGTTGGCCTCGATCAGCACAGCCTCGTTGAAGCTCCCTTCAG
The DNA here is from genome assembly GCA_020425635.1 of Planctomycetota bacterium. Classification (GTDB taxonomy): domain Bacteria; phylum Planctomycetota; class J058; order J058; family J058; genus JAGQRJ01. The sequence continues at coordinate 26,946 of JAGQRJ010000720.1, forward strand.
CGAACTCGGCGCGCGCGAGCACGGCCTTGCTCAGGTCTGCCTGGGTGAAGTTCGCCCGCACCCCCGTGGCCCAGGAGAAGTCGGCTTCGATCAGCGTGGCCCCGGTGAAGTTGGCCGCGGTCACGTCCGCCTTCCTGAACACGCACTTGCTGGCACGAACGCCGCTGAGCTCGGCCTCGGAGAGCAGCGCCCCCTCGAAGCTCGAGCCGCTCAGGTCTGCGCCGACGAGGGAGGCCCCGCGGAGGTCGGAGCCACCGACGCCCGACCCCAGGATCGTGGCGCCGTCGAGCCGCGCGCCGCTGAGGTTCGTTTGGAGCACCGCCGCGGCCTGGAAGCGCGCCTGGCTCAGGTCGGCGCCGGCGAGGTTGGCCTTGCAGAGGTTCGCCTCGCGGAAGATCGCCCCGCGGAGGTTCGCGCCCGAGAGCTTCGCCCCGCCGAGGTTCGCCTTGGCGAAGCTCTTGCCGCTGAGGTCCTGCCCGCTGAAGTCTCGACCCCGGAGGTCCTGCTCGAAGAAGTCCCGCTCGTCGCCCACGGCCTCCGGGGCCGTGTGCGGGAAGGCCGCCGAGAGCTGGGCCAGCCCTGCCAGGGCCTCGTCGAGCTTGCCCAGTTGCTCCTCGTAGCGTCCGTCGCCGTGGTCGACGAGGGCCTGTTTGCTGTCCTCGAGCCCCTGCTTCGCCGGACCGAGGTCCGGCCCGTTCGGCGGCGCGGCGGGGGCGTCGAGCAGGCCCCCAGCCATGGCCATGGCCCCTGAGATCATGCGCTGGCTGCGGTCGAAGAGCCCCAAGAGCGGGCTGTCGATTCCCTTGTCCAGGTAGCGCTGCTTCTTGGCGTCCAGCTCTTGCGAGAGGGCCATGAGCTTCGGCCGGGGGTCCTCGACCTGCAGCTCGGCCGGGATCGCGGGCATTCGTGGCGGAGCGGGAGGCAGTGCCAGGCTCGTGCCCAGCACCGAGAACAGGGTCTGCGGGTCCGCGGCGGCCGGCGTCTGCAACCGTTCCTTGGCCTCCTGCAGCTTCTCGAGCACGGGGACCCGCTGCTCGGGAGGCATCAGGTTGAACGAGAGCAGCTCTTGCTCGCTGAGCGCTGGAACGAGGGGATGACCCTCGAGCTCCGGCGGCACCGGCACCTCGCCGACTTTGAGGCGCTCGCTCAGCGCGAGGAACCCCTCGGGGAAGGTGTCCTTGACCCCGAGCGGGTCGTCGCTGCCCGCCGCGTGGAGGGCGAGGACGCCGGCTGGAAAGGCCGCGCGAATCCCGAACGGGTCCACCCGCTCGTCGACGGGCACGGGCTTCCCCGCGAGCTCTGCGGCCTCCTCTGCCGCGACCTGCTCCCCTAGCTCGAGGAAGCCGGGGGGGAACTTCTCGTTGAGGCCCACCGGGTCGGCTTCGTAGGCCTCGAGGACCTCCCGGTAATGGGCGACCGACTTCGGCGCGTCGGCGAGCCCCTCCTGCACGACCAGCCCGCAGGCGATGTCTTCGAACTCCCGGTGCTCGACGGGGGAGAGCCCACGCCAAGTCAGGTAGAGCTTGCGCGCGTCCATGTCGACGTAGAGCGTATCGAGCTCCATCGC
>JAGQRJ010000721.1 GCA_020425635.1 Planctomycetota bacterium
CCCCCCTGGCGCAGCTCCTCGGCGCGCTGCGCTCCGAGCTCGATGGCGGCGCGGGCCACACGGCCCGCGCCCCCGCGCTCGCCCTCTGGATCGCCGCGGGAGTGCTCCTGCTCGCGAGCGTCGCCGCCGCCGCGTTCGCGGCCAGCTGGACCCGCGAGGCGAGGAGCCGGGCGCGCGACCTCCAGGAGCTGAACGCGGAGCTCGCCGCCGCCGAGCAGGCCCTCGAGCAGGTCCAACGCGACGTCGCCACGGCCCAGGCGCAGCGCCCCGACCCCGTCTCGCCCCCGACGGACCTCGGGCAGCTCCGGCAAGTCGACGCCTGGGTCGAGCTCCACGCGGCCACCCTCGAGCCCCGGCTCGTGGGGCGAGAGCTGCTCCTGGGCTGGGTCCGCCTGCTGCCCGAGTCTCCCGCCAGCATGGAGCTCCAGGGGCGATACGCCTTCTACCTCGGGCGCATTCCGCAGGCGGTCGAGCTCTACGCGCGCGCGAGCCGCGCAGACGCGCTCTCGCCCCCCGCCGCTGCGCTGTATGCGCTCTGCCTCTCGATGCTCGGACGCAACGAGGAGGCGCAGCGTGAGCTGGTCGAGCTCAGCAAGCGCGAGCCCTGCCCCGAGGCGCTCTGGGCCCAAGGCCTGCTCCAGCCCGCGCAGCGCCAGCAGCTGCTGCGCGAGGCCGCGGAGCAGGCGCCGCTGTCTCCCGCGATCCAACACACCGTCGTCCCCGGCCCCCGCCCCGCGCCTCCGCGCGAGCGCCAGGCGCTGCTCGAGCGCTGGGACCAACTCGTGCGCGCGCACCCCGCCTGGGAGTCGGCGGTCTATCGGCGCAGCTACGCGGCCTACTCCGACTGGCTGCAGTCCCAGCGCGTCTCGGAGGCCCTCGTCCTCGCCTACATGCGCGACCTCAAGATCGCTCGAGACCTCAACCCGAACCCCGCCTACTGGCTCTACGAAGGCAAGAGCTACGTCGAGACAGGGCGTCCTTGGCTGGCCCTCGGGCCGCTCGAGGCGACCAAGCGGCTCTTGCCCAGCGGCTCCGCCCCGATCCTCGCCGAGTTCATGACCTGGGAGCTGGTCGCCCTCGGCCAGACCGGGAAGACCCAAGCGGCCGTGAGGGTCCTCGAAGCCCTCGAGCGTGTGAGCGCGCAAGCGGCCGACATGGCGGTCCGCGTGCTCCGCGAGCGGGACCCCAAGGCGGCCAGCGAGCTCGACCACGCGCGGGCCGAGGGGGGCCGCTGAGATCGGGGTAAACCCCTCCGAGCGCGACAATTGAGCCCCGTGCACGCCCCCTGGCTTCTCGTTATCGTGAGGGCGTGCCAAGCAGCCACGACATCCCCCGGATTCCCCTGCGCACGGTGGGCCCCTACCAGCTCACCGCCCAGCTCGGTCAGAGCACCCACGGGCCCGCCTACATCGCGCGCATTCCCGGGAACGACACGACCTTCTCGCTCAAGTGGTTCCAGCGGCGGATCCCCCCGGAGGAGGTCGCGCGGATCCGCCAGGAGATCCAGATCGTCTCCCGGCTCAACCACCCCGGGATCGTCGTCCCGGTCGACTTCGGGCTCGAGAAGGACCGGCTCTACGTCGTCAGCGAGCACATCGAAGGCTCGACCGCGCAGGAGCGGCTGAGCACCCACGGCCCCATGGACACCCGCGACGCCGCGCGCCTCGTGGCCGACCTGGCCGACGCCCTCGAGCGCGCGCACCAGGCGGGGATCCTGCACCGGGACCTCAAGCCCGCCAACGTGATCGTCGACTCGCGAAACCGCGGCCGGATCCTCGACCTCGGCCTCGGCCCCTCGGTCTCCGCGGCCGGGACCAACACCACGCCCTACCAGGCACCCGAGCAGATCCGGGGTGAACGTCCGAGCGCGCGCACCGACGTCTACGCCCTGGGGGCCATCCTCTACGAGCTGCTCTGCTGTCGCCCTCCTTACAGCGGCCGCTCGACCCAGGAGCTCGCGGACACGATCCTCGCTGGCCAGCTGATCCCCCCGCGCCGCCTCACGGCGGGGATCGACCCCAAGGTCGAGTCGATCTGCCTGAGCGCGCTCTCGGCCAACCCCCGCAAGCGGCCGGCGAGCGCCGCGGCCATGGCGAAGTCGCTGCGGCGAGCCGCGGAGGGCGGCGGGGGGGGCGTCCCGATCGTGCTCGTGGCCCTCGTCGGCTTGATCTGGCTGCTCTCCCTCGCGATCCCGATCACCCTCGCGGTCCGCTACAAGAAGAACCTCGCGCTCTCCCAGCGAGACTCTCAGGCCCAGATCAACGAGCTCACCAAGACCAAGGAGGAGCTCGAGCAGAGCGTGACCCGGATCACGAGCCGCGCGGAGCAAGCAGAGAACGCGCAGCGCCGCTTCAAGGACGAGCGAGACCGCCACGCCGACCAGATCAACGACCTCAAGCGGCAATACCAGCAGGTCGCCGCAGACAACGCCACGCTCAACCAGCAGATCCAACAGCTGACCCTGCAGTCCCTCGAGCCCCTGCAGCAGACCGCCCTCGCGATCGACACCGTGATCAAGGTCCTGGAGGCCACCGAGAGCCTCGAGGCCGATCGCATGCGCGTCGACCTGCTGCGGGTCCGCGGCCGCTACCAGCAGTCGGCGGAGCTGGCCGAGGCGCTGCGCGCCAACGGCAAGCAAGACTACGACCTCGCCATGAGCGAGTTCCTCTCGGTGACCTACGCCGGAGACCGAGAGCGACCCGCGGCGCTCTACACCGAGCTGCAGGGGGCCCCCGAGGGGAGCGCCGCCCGGGAATTCGCCGCCCTCGCCTCGCGGAACCCCGAAGAGGAGGCGCTCGTCCAGGCCCTCGGCCAACGCATCATCGACCAGGGGACCTCGGGCAATCGCTACCTGGACCTGCTCGCCCTCACGGGCTTCCTCCCCCAGCCGGGTCGTCCCGCCTCCCAGCAGAGCGTGCAGAACGGCATGATGGTGCTGGTCAAGCTCTTGCCGCGCATGCAGCATGACGCCCCGCTCGAGCCCAGCTACCTGCAAGCCGCGCAAATGTTCTACGGGAACCAGACCATGGCGGCGGCTCAGCAAAAGAAGGCGAACCTCGCCCAGGAGAACTACGGCAAGCTCACGGCGGTCATGCGCTTGTCCCGTGAGCTGCAACCCGAGAACCTCAACCTGATCGCGACCCACGCGGAGCAATTCCTCAAGCTCGGGGCCGTGCAGCAGGCGGCCGGCCTGTTCGAAGCCGCGATCCAGATCGGCGACAGGCTCGGCCGGACGGAGGTCCGCCAGCTGGCCCAGATCGGCAAGGGCACGGCGCTGCTCATGCAGAAGGAGGTCGACGAGGGGCTGCGCTCCTGGAAGAGCGTGTGCGCCAGCTTCGGCACGCAGCTGACCCCGCACCAGCAGCTGCTGATCTTCAAGATCGTCGAGGGGCTGCGCTACGTCCCGCAAGACCGACTGCAGGGCTTCATCGAGCGCGACATTCCCCCCTCGGCCAGCACCATGATCAAGCAAGTCCTGCAGCAAATGCAGCGGCAGCAACAGCAACAGCAACGCCCGCCCCGTTGAAGACCTCGGCCCGGGACGGCGACTGAGTGGGGAGCAAGCGAGAGAGAGCGTCTCACAGCTCCGGTGGCAGGCGGGCGCGCAACCAGGCCGGGCCCTACGAGCTGCTCAGCGTGCTCGGCCAGGGCGCCTCGGGCACGGTCTACCTGGCGCGACGCCCCGGAATCGAGCGCATGTTCGCGCTCAAGCTCCTCGCCGCGGACCTCGACCCCGAAGGCCGAGCGCGGGTTCAGCGCGAAGCGCAGATCGCCTCACGGCTCGACCACGCCGGGATCGTGCGCGTGGTCGACTTCGGCGTCCTCGGGCCCCAGCTCTACATCGTCATGGAGCACATCCCAGGGCCCACCCTGCGCGACTCCCTCGCCCAGGGGTCTCTGCCCCCCGAGCGCGCCGCGGACATCGTCGCCCAGCTCGCGGACGCCATGGACGTGGCCCACGCGGCGGGCGTCGTGCACCGCGACCTCAAGCCCGCCAACGTGATCCTCGACGCCCGCGACGACAAGCCCAAGGTCACCGACTTCGGGCTCGCCCGCGACACCCGCGCAACCCACCAGCTCACCAAGCCTGGCGAGGTCATCGGCACCCCCTACTACATGGCGCCCGAGCAGATCCACGGCGGCACCGTCGACGCGCGCACCGACGTCTACGCCATGGGGGTGATCCTCTACGAGCTCCTCACCGGCCAGCGCCCGTTCGAGGGCCAGACCGTCGCCGCCGTCGTCCACGCGATCCTCAACGCGAAGGTCGTCGCGCCGCGGAAGCTGAACCCGCGGATCCCGCCCACCCTCGAGCGCGTGTGCCTGAAGGCCCTCTCGCGCCAGCCGGTCGACCGCTACCCCACCGCGCGCGCCCTTGCCCAGGAGCTCCTCACCCCGGCGACCCTCGACCCCTCTCCGGCCGCGCCGGCCGTCCCCCCCGCCGCCGCCGCCGTGCTCGGTGGCTTGTGCGCCGGACTCGCGGTGCTCTCCGTGTGGGCGGCCATGGCCTTCGTCCAGCAGCGCGGCCTCGCCCAGCCTCTGGAGGACGCCCAGGCGGCCCTGACCGCGCGCCAGACCCAGCTGCGGCAAGCCGAAGCCACGCGGGAGCAGGCCCAGCGCGACGCCGAGCGCGCAGCCGAGGAGGCCCGGCGCCGCCTCGCCCAGGCGACCCAGCGGGTCACCGAGCTCGCGCCGCTCAGGGCCGAGATCGCGCGCAGCGCCACGGAGAGCACCGGGCACCTCGCCCTCGTGGTCGACGCCCTGGTGCGTGACCTGGAGGCGGTCGAAGGCACCGAGGCCATGCGCGCCAACTTGCTCTACAACCGCGGGCGCTACGCCGAGGTGAACCAGCTCTGCGAGCGCGCCCGAGCCCTGGGGGTCGACGATCCGGAGCTCGCCGTGGTCGAGTTTCGCGCGAGCTCGCGGCTGGGCGACCGGAACCGCGCAGAGCGGGCGCTGCGCGGCGTCCTGCAGTCCCACCCCGACAGCCTGCCCGCCCTCTTCGCGACCTTCTTCGTCGAGCAGCGCGCGCTCAGCCCCGACGAGTTTCGCGCCCTGCGCCAGCGAGAGGACCTGCGCTTCAACTACTTCCACAACCTCGAGCTCATGGCCCTGATTCAGGGCCAGCGCAAGGCAGAGGCCCTCGCGCTCGCTCGCGAGGCGACGGCGTTCGACCCCAGCGACTTCGACGCCCACTACTTCCTCGCGGTCCTGCTCCTCGAGCGCTGGAACGACCCCAGCGCGCTCGTGGAGCGCGCGGAGCTGACGGAGTGCCTGCACGCCTACCGCCTGGCCACCGAGCTGCGCCCCGGCGACCCCAAGCTCGAGCAGCTCGCCCCCGCGCTGCAGCGGGTCCTCGACCGCTACGGCCGCGACCCCGGCTAGCTGACCGTCGCGCCGCGCCGGCGCAGCGCGGCTCGCAGCGCGTCGCCGAGCGAGTCGAGCCGCGCGGGGTCGAAGGCCTCGATCCCCTGGGCCTCGGCGGCCTCGCGGTTCGCGCGCTGATCGTCGACGAAGAGCACGGCGCCCGGGTCGAGCTCGAGCTCGCTCAGGAGGTGCGTGAACGCCGCCGCCTCGGGCTTGCGGTGCCCCGTGTGGCAAGACACGAAGCTCCAGGGCAGGTAGCGGGTGAGCCCCAGCCGGGCCTCGATCCAGCGGTACCAGCTCGGGTAGTTGGAGCAGGCGTGCATCTCGACCCCCGTCGCGTCGAGCCCGCGCAGCAAGGCCTCGGCCCCCGGCCGCCAGGCGTAGGACTCGCGGATTCGCGCGAACAGGGCCGCCGCGTCCCACGGGCGCCGATCGCGGAAGAAGCGCGCCGCGAACTCCGCCTCGTCGATCGCTCCGCGCTCGAAGGCGACCCAGGCGTCGGGATCCTTCACCTCGAGCAGCTCAGCTGCGCTCAACCCCAGCCAGGCGGGGACCTGGGCGTAGGGGTCCTCGACCAGCGTCCCCAGGACGTCCCACACGACGACCGGGGTCACGGCAGCGACTTGATCAGCCGGGTCCGGTTGGTCTGCCCGTCGCGCACGCCCTCGACCCGGTCGAAGTAGGCGACCACCAAGCGCAGACCCAGCCCGCCGCTCTCGAGCTCGAGGAGTCGGTCGTCCGCTGCGCTGGCCTCGAGGACGGCCTGCAGGTCGTAGGGCGGCCCCTGGCTCTCGACCTCGAGCTCGAGCCCCGCCGCCGCTCGGCGCACGCGGACCAGGACGCCGCCGTCTTCCCCGGCGTACTCGTGTTCGTGCACGTTGGCCACGAGCTCCGCGACGGCCAGCGAGACGTCGTGGCGCACACTGGACTCGATCGCCAGCCCCTCGAGGGCGAGGTCGACCAGGCGGGCGAGGATCCCCGCGGCCCTCAGCTCCGCGCTGGCCCGCAGCTCGAGCCAACCCAAGGGGCCAGCCGAGCTCACTCGAGCACGCCCCGCTGCTGCTCGGGGAGCTCGATCCCCATGCGCGACATGCGCCCGCGAAAGCGCGTGCGCCCGGTGCACTCGAAGTGCCCGAGCACCTTGCCGTCGGGCCCGTAGCCCTGGTGCTTGAAGCGGTAGACCTCGTTGAGCTCGATCATGCCGTCGCCGTCGAAGTAGGGCTCGACGATCGACACGACCTTGCGCTGCCCGTCGGCGAAGCGCGCCATGATCACGACCACGTCCAAGGCGTCGACGACCATGCGCCGCAGGCTGGCCTCGCCGAGCCCGATGTTCCCGAACAGGGAGATCGTCAGCGCGCGCTCGATCAGGTCCTCCGTCGAGGAGGCGTGGATCGTGGTCATCGACCCGTCGTGCCCGCAGCGCATGGCCTGCAGCACGTCGATCATCTCCCCGCCCCGCGCTTCGCCGACCACGATCCGGTCCGCGCGCATGCGCAGCGCCTCGCGCACGAGCTGCCGAATCGTCACCTCCCCCGCGAGCTCGGCGTTGTCGGTCCGCGCCTGCAAGCGCACGACGTGCGAGTGCGCCTGGGAGATGTCGAGCTCGGCGAGCTCCTCGATCGTGACGAGGCGTTCGCTGCTCGGGACCTGGGAGGCCAGCACGTTCAGGGTCGTGGTCTTGCCCGAGGCCGACGGCCCGCCGACCGCGAGGTTCAGCCGCGACTTGACGCACGCTCCGAGGTAGTAGGCCATCTCGGGGCGCAGCGACCCCACCGAGATCAGGTCTTCCATTTGCCCGTAGATCCGACCGAACTTGCGGATGGTCATCACGGGTCCGTCGAGGGCGATCGGGTCGAGGAGCGCGTGCACCCGGCTGCCGTCGGGCAAGCTCGCGTCGAGCATCGGGCTCTGGAAGTCGGCGCGTCGGTTGAGGCGCTCCGCGATCCTGCGGATCAGCGCGAGCAGGTGCTGCTGATCACGGAAGCGCGCCCCGGTGCGCTCCATGCGACCGTTGCGCTCGACGACGATCGTCGTCGGCCCGTTGACCATGATCTCGCTGACCGTCGGGTCGTCGAGGAACTCTTGCAGCGGCCCGTGGGCGACCATGTCGTTGACGATCGACTGGGCGACCGCCTCGACGTCCTGGGGCGTCGGCCGCGGCTGGACCTCGGCGCTCAGGCGCTCGACGAAGGCCCTCGCGTCGCTCTCGAGGCGCAGCCGCGCCCCGGGCCCCTCGGGGATCCCCCGCGGCGCGACGAAGGCCACGAAGCGCGCGTAGGCGATCCGCTCCAGGCTCGCGCGCACCGGGTCGTAGCTCGCGGGCTTGCTGGGAATGTCGCGCTGGAGGATCTTGAGCCGCTGCTCGATGGCGGCCAGGTCGACGAGCTCGGGGTCCTGGGGCTCCTGCTCAGGCATGGCTGACCTGCGCGACGGCCTGGGCCCGATCGTCGAACACCGGCATCACACTGTCGAGCCGGGTGATCTTGAACACCCGCACGACGTCGGGGTTCAGGCCGAACCAGGCGATCTTGCCCCCGCGCTCCCGCATTCCCTTGAGCAGGTCGATGAACACCCCCAGCCCCGAGGAGTCGATCTGCTCGAGCTCGCTCGCGTCGACCACGAGGGCGGTGGGCCCGACCTGCTCGATCGCCTCGCGCAAGGCCGCCGCCCGGTCGGCGTAGACCCGGCCGCTCAAGGGCAAGAGGTAGCCGCCCAGGACCCCGTCGAGGGGCTTCGGAGAGAACCCGCTACTCACTTCGCTTACTCCTGTCCGGCGCGTATTCGACGGCGAGCACGGTGACATCGTCGGCCGGCCGCCCCTCCGCGTCGAGCTCGATCACCCCGCCGAGGGCCCCGCCGACCTGCTCTTCGAGGTTCAAGTCCCGATGCCGGAGCAGCTGCTCGACGAACTCGCGCCCGGAGTCGATGCCCACACCGTCGGTGAAGAAGAACACACGGTCTCCTGGCTCGAGGTCGACGGACACGGAGGCGTAGTCCCAGGGTTGAATCCCCAGCAGCAGCCCCGAGGCCTCCTCGATCTCAACACGCTCACCGTTGGGCCGCAAGCGAACGGGTGGGGGGTGACCCGCGCAGGAGACCTCCAGGATCCCTCGCTGCCGGTCGAGGACCCCGTAGCAGAACGCGGCAGTCGGGGTCTCGTGGACCCGGGTCCCGCAGAGCATGCGGTCGAGGTCGGCGAGCACCTCGTTGGGCGCCCGCAGCGCGCCGCTCGCGTCGCAAGGCTGGAGCGCGGAGCGCAGCAAGATCGAGATCAACGCGGCCCGCACGCCGTGGCCCACGGAGTCGAGGGTGTAGAACACGACGGAGTCGCCGAACTCCTGGACTCCGTAGGCGTCGCCCGAGACCACCTCGCGCGGGTAGTAGAACGCCGCGAACTGGACCCCCGCGCTGGGGAGCTCCTGAGGGAGCAGGCTGCGCTGCAGGCGCGCCGCGAGCCGCAGGTCCTGCGCCAGCTCCTCGCTGGCGTTGAGCTGCTCTTCGCGCGCGCGCTCGAGGTGCAGCCGCGAGCGGAAGCGGGCGACCGCGGTCTCGACCCGGGCCACCGCCTCTTCGACCGGCATGTCCGGGTGCACGACCTCCAGCGCGCCGGCGTTCAAGGCCGCGGCGCGCTGCTCGGCGTCGCCCGAGATCCAGGCGATCACCCCGAGCTGGTCGTCGAGGCCGTAGGCCTCGAGCACGTCGGCGCTCGGATCTCGCAGCACGACGACCTCCTCGACCAACGCCGCTCGCGCGAGCGCGTCGACGAGCGCGGCCTCGGTCATGAGCTCGCGGGGGGAGGGCTCTCCTCCTCGGACTCCTCGGCCTCGCCGTCGGGCCCCGTGCGGGGCTTGAGCAGGGGGAACCACACCACGTCGCGCAGGTTCGGCGCGTCGGCGATCAGGGCCACGAAGCGGTCGATCCCCATGCCCCAGCCCGAGATCGGCGGCATGCCGTGCTCCATCGCGAGCAGGTAGTCGTCGTCGAGCTCCATCGCCTCGTGGTCGCCGGCGCCGCGCAGCTGCGCCTGCTCCTCGAGGCGGCGGCGCTGGTCGATCGGGTCGACGAGCTCGGAGTAGGCGTTGACCACCTCCCACGAGTCGACCACCAGCTGGAAGCGATCCGAGGTGTGCGCGTCGTCGTCCGAGCGGCGCGCGAGGGGGGAGAGGTCGATCGGGTGTCGGATCAGGAACGTGGGCTGGATCAACTTCGGGCGCGCGGTGCGCTTGTAGAGCTGATCGATCAGTCCGCCGCGGCCGGCGTCGGGGTTCTCGAGCTCGATCTTGCGCGAGACGATCTCGGTCCGCAGGCTGGCCGCGTCGCCGAACGCGTCGATGTCGATCCCGGCGTGGGTCTGGATCACCTCGCGCAGCGTCACCCGCGGCCAGGGCTGGCCGAAGTCGATCTCGCGGTCGCCGCGCTTCACGACGTGGCTCCCGGTCGCCTCCTTGACCACGTGGCGAATCATGCGCTCGGTGAAGCGCATGTTGTCTTCGTAGTTCCAGTAGGCCGCGTAGAACTCCAGCATCGTGAAGTCCTGCAGGTGCGAGGGGTCCATGCCCTCGTTGCGGAAGCAGCGCGCGAACTCGTAGACCCGGTCGTAGCCCCCGACCACCAGGCGCTTGAGGTAGGTCTCGGGGGCGATCCGCATCACGACCTGCATGTCCATCGCGTTGTGGTGCGAGAGGAACGGGCGCGCCAACGCACCCGAGGCCTGAGTGCAGAGGATCGGCGTCTCGACCTCGTCGAAGCGCTCCGCGTCGAGGAAGCTGCGCAGCGCGCGCACGACCTGGGTCCGCAGGCGAAACCTCGCCCGGGTCTCCTCGTTGCTCACCAGGTCGACGTAGCGCTTGCGCCAGTTGGCCTCGGTGTCCCGGGAGCCGTGGAACTTGCCCGGCGGGGGCTGGAGGCACTTCCCGAGGAAGGTCCACGCGCCCACCTGGATCGTGAGCTCGCCCTTGTTGGTCCGGTAGATCTCGCCCTCGACCCCGACGAAGTCCCAGAGGTCGACCTTCTTCGCGAAGCGCTTGTAGAGCGCGCGGCTCTGCTCCTGCTCTGGATGCAGGCCGTCGCGGGTGAGTGAGATCTGAATCCCGCCGTGCAGGTCCTCGAGGCGGGCGAAGGTGAGCTTGCCGAAGTCGCGCTTGAACTTGAGCCGCCCGGCCACGCGCACGCCCGCCGTGCCCTCGGGAAGCTCGGCGGCTTCGGCCAGGGTGTGCGTACGCTCGAAGCGATCGGGGTGCGGCGCGACGCCGTCTTCGATCAGCGTCTGGAGGTTCTCCAGCCGCACCTTGCGCAGCTCGTCCTGTTCAGTCATGCCGGGTCTCCTCACCCGGCGACACGATACCTATCTGCTCGACCGATGTGGTTGCCCATGCGATGCAGCGGGGCGCAGCGTTCGACCTGAGGGCTCGAGGAGCCCCTCGCTCAAGCCGTCTCGCCTTCGGCGACGCCCTTCTTGAACTCGCTGACGCTCGCGCCGAGTCCACGCATGACTTCGGGGAGTCGCTTGCCGAAGAGCAACAACGCGATCAGCAGAATCACGATCATTTCCGGCATTCCGAGCCCAAACATGGTCACCTCCCTTGGTGAAGACGGACGTGATACAAACCATGTACCGGGCGAATCTTGCTGCTTTCGCAGCACTTGCGACGGGCCGGAGCGTGCGGGCGTGAACGAGGTGCCCAGCTGACCCCTGAAACGAAGCTGAGTTGGCGCTGGATCGACACGGGACTGGGACGCCCCAGCTGGAACATGGCGGTCGACGAGGCCCTGCTCGAGGCCTTCGTCGCCGATCCCGAGGCCGCGCCCGTGCTGCGCGTCTACGGCTGGTCCCCCGCGGGCTTCTCGCTCGGCCGCTTCCAACCCGCGGACGACCTCGCCGCCCCGCCCGGCGCCGAGGTCGTCCGCCGCCTGAGCGGCGGCGCGGCGATCTACCACCAGTCCGACGAGCTCACCTACTCCGTCGTCGCCCGCTACCGCGACCTGGGCGGGGGGCCCAAGCCGGCCTACGCCCTGATCCATGGCCTGATCGGGGACGCCCTCGCCGCCCTCGGCGCCCCGATCGGCGGCGAGGGGCCCCGCGGACGCGCCGTGCGGCGCGGGCTCTGCTACGCGCACCCCACCGACTACGACCTCCTGGCCCGTGGGGTCAAGCTCGTCGGCAGCGCGCAGCGCAGACGCGGGAGCTGCTTCCTCCAGCACGGGTCGATCCCCTGGTCCCCCCACCCGGACGCCCGGGGGACCTCGCTCTCCGAGCTCATGGACCCGCCCCCGACGCGGAGCGCCGTGGTGGCCGCGCTCGTCGCCCAGTTCGGAGCCCGCTGGACCCTCGTCTCCAGCGCCTTGAGTCGCAACGAATGCGCCGCGGCCGAAACGCTGGAACGCACCCGCTACGGCAGCGACGCCTGGTCGTCGGGTTAACTAAACCTAGCGTTACGCTTTCGTTACGCCGTTACCCTTGGACACGGCATGCGTTCCAAAGTCGGGAAATCGGCTCGATCGAACCGTCTCCCGGCGCTGTCTGGATAGGTTTACGGTTCGTCCCAGGCGGCAAGCCAATTGCAACACCGTCAAACAGGTGAGCGTAATAGCTGGAGCATGAAGACGCTGGAGTTGCAGACGCCGATCGATGACGAGCAGCGCCTCCCCTTTGGGGAGCTGGCGCTGCTGAAGGAGTTGGTCACCCGTGACGAGCTCGAGCAGGTGCTGCAGCTGCAGGCCGAGAGCTTCGATCGTCGGGGTCGCGCCCACAAGATCGCCACGCTCCTGATCCGCAAGGGGACGATCACCAAGCAGCAGGCGAAGGAGCTCCTGCGCCTGCAGAAGAGCCACGGCCCGATCGACGGCTACCGCCTGCTCGAACACCTCGGCAGCGGCGGCATGGGCGCCGTGTTCCGCGCGGTCGAGGAGGACACCGGTCGCGAGGTCGCGATCAAGATCCTCCGGCCCTCGGCCACCAGCAACGAGCGCTTCCGCGCGCGCTTCCTGCGCGAGGCCGCGATCACGCGCACCTTCGATCACCCGAACCTGGTCCGCTCCTTCGCGCTCGGCGAGTCGGCGGAGCACCTCTACTTCTCCATGGAGTACGCCCCGGGCAAGACCACGCGCCAGCTCCTCAAGGCCCAGGGCGCGTTCAGCGAGGCGCGGATCCTGCGCCTCCTGCGCGAGCTCCTCGGCGCGCTCGACCACTACTGGCACGAGCGAATCGTGCACCGGGACATCAAGCCCGAGAACATCATCGTCACGCCCGAGGGCCAGGCGAAGCTCACGGACCTCGGCCTCTGCCGGCAGCTCGACGACACCAACCACCTGACCCGCGCCGGGAAGACCCTGGGCACGCCGCTCTACATCTCCCCGGAGCTGGCGCGGGGGCTCAAGGACATCGACATTCGCTCGGACCTCTACTCGCTGGGCGCGACGGTCTATCACCTGGCCACCGGGGTCCCCCCCTTCCAGGCGCCGTCTCAAGCCGCGGTGCTCCGCGACCACGTCGAGACGACGCCGACCGCGCCCCGACTGAAGAACCCGCGGATCTCGGCGGGGCTCGACGAGCTCCTCCTGCGCCTGCTGGAGAAGCAGCCCGAGCGCCGCCCGGCCGACCCGCGCGCGGTGCTCGACGCGCTCGACCGCATGGAGCGCGGCGAGCCGCCCTTCGAGCCCCTGCCGGACATCGAGGTCTCGGACATCTCCTTCTACTCCGCGCTCTCCGAGGAGTCGCTGACCTTCTCCAGCGAGTCGATGCACGTCTCCTCTTCGGGCTGGCCGCCCAACGACGGCTTCACCCTCGCCACCACCTCGGCCCCAGGCCTGATCCCCACGAACGAGCCCGAGAGCGAACGGCCGACCAAAGACGACGGCACCTCGACCTCCGAGTTGACGCCGCGCCCGCCCA
>JAGQRJ010000108.1 GCA_020425635.1 Planctomycetota bacterium
GCCTTCCATGGCGGCCTGCAGGGCGCAGATCGGGTCGATCTCGGTCACGAGCACGCGCGCGCCGAGGCCGAGCAGCGAGCCGACGCTGCCCTTGCCCACGTCGCCGTAGCCGCAGACGACCGCGACCTTGCCGGCGATCATGACGTCGGTGGCGCGCTTGATCCCGTCGACGAGGGACTCGCGGCAGCCGTAGAGGTTGTCGAACTTGCTCTTGGTCACCGAGTCGTTGACGTTGAACGCGGGCACCTTCAGCTTGCCGGCCTTCATCATCTCGTAGAGGCGGTGCACGCCGGTGGTGGTCTCCTCGCTGAGGCCCTTCACCTTCGCCAGCAGCTCGGGGTACTTGTCGTGCATGAGCACGGTCAGGTCACCGCCGTCGTCGAGGAGCAGGTTCGGCGTCCAGCCGTCCGGGCCCTGGATCGTCTGCTCGACGCACCACCAGTACTCCTCCTCGGTCTCACCCTTCCAGGCGAAGACGGGAATGTTCGCGGCCGCGATCGCGGCGGCGGCGTGGTCCTGGGTCGAGAAGATGTTGCAGCTCGACCAGCGAATGTCGGCGCCGAGCTCCGCGAGGGTCTCGATCAAGACCGCGGTCTGAATCGTCATGTGCAGGCAGCCGGCGATCCGGGCGCCAGCGAGGGGCTGCTGGCCCTTGTACTCCGCGCGGAGGCCCATGAGCCCGGGCATCTCGCTCTCGGCGATCGCGATCTCCTTGCGGCCGTAGTCGGCGAGGGAAATGTCTTTGACCTTGTAGTCGGTGAAGGTGGCGGTCTTGGTCACGTCTGTCTCCATGAGCCTGGGTCCTCCGCTTCGAGCGAAGCTGGGGCGTGTCGGCCCGTCAAGGGTGTCGGGGTGGGTTGAGGGGGGGTCGAAGAGCGCGGACGCGGCCGGCTACGGCCGCGTCCGGCTCGGGCTTAGGCCTTGGCGGCCGCGAGGGCGTCGGTCTTGAGGGCCTCGGCCTTGTCGGTGCGCTCCCAGTAGAGGTCGGGGAGCTCACGGCCGAAGTGGCCGTAGGCAGCGGTCTGCTGGTAGATCGGGCGCAGCAGGTTGAGCGACTCGATGATCCCCTTGGGGGTCAGCTTGAAGTGCTTGCGGACCAGCTCCGCCAGGGTCGACTCGGCGACCTTGCCGGTGCCGAAGGTCTCGACGCGAATCGAGACTGGAGCGGCGACGCCGATCGCGTAGGCGAGCTGGACTTCGCACTCTTCGGCGAGGCCCGCGGCGACGAGGTTCTTGGCGATGTAGCGCGCCATGTAGGCGGCCGAGCGATCGACCTTCGAGGGGTCCTTGCCCGAGAACGCGCCGCCGCCGTGGCGGCCCTTGCCGCCGTAGGTGTCGACGATGATCTTGCGCCCGGTGAGCCCGCAGTCGCCCTTGGGGCCACCGACCACGAAGCGACCGGTCGGGTTGATGTGCCAGATCGTCTTGTCGTCGAGCAGGTCGGCCGGGATCACGCTCTTGGCGATCTTGGTCAGCTCCTTGCGGATCGTCTCGTTGGTGACCTCGTCGGTGTGCTGGTGCGAGATCACGACGGTGTGCACGCGCAGCGGCTTGCGGCCCTCGTACTCGATCGTGACCTGGCTCTTGGCGTCGGGGCGCAGCCACTTGAGCGTGCTGGTGCGCGCCTTGTCGCAGGCCTCGAGGATCCGGTGCGAGAGGTGGATCGCCAACGGCATGAGCACGTCGGTCTCGTTGGTGGCGTAGCCGAACATCAGGCCCTGGTCGCCCGCGCCCTGCTCCTTGTGCTCGCCCTCACCCTCGGTGACGCCCATGGAGATATCGGGCGATTGGCGGTCGAGGGCGATCATGACGCCGCACTCGTCGGCGGAGAAGCCGAGGGCGGGGTCGGTGTAGCCGATCTTGCGGATCGTGTCGCGCACCACCTGGGTGTAGTCCACGACGGCCTTGGTCGTGATCTCGCCAGCGACGAGCACCAACCCCGTGGTGACGGTGGTCTCGCAGGCCACGCGCGCGTGGGGGTCCTGGGCGAAGATCGCGTCGAGGATCGCGTCGCTGATCTGATCGGAGACCTTGTCGGGGTGTCCAGCCGAAACGGATTCGCTGGTAAACAGGTAGCGGTCGCTCATACGAGTCCTTTCTGAGTCCTCCCGAGCGCGCTCCTGTGTCGCCTCGGTCTTTCCGCTGCGCTGGCCCCGGCCCCCCGCTACGCAAAGCAGCTCACGGCGCGCGCGCCGAGAGCTGCTTGCATCCGGCGGACCGGACTCACCGCTCTGCCCGGAGCTTCACTTCCAGGCGCGCCGAGTGTCGCAAGCGACCTCCTTAAATCAAGCAAAAAGGAGATCGATTAACGCAGGGAAGCGCCGTGGATCAAGGTGTCCCGGCGGATCCGCAGCTCGGCGACCGACCCGCCCCCGCGCGCCGTGAAGCGCGTCTCGCCCGCCAGGGCCGTCGCGCTCCGCGCGAGCTCGAGGAGCGCCTGGTGCGCCTTGCGGGCCCCCGTCATTCCAGGGGTTAAGGTCCGCGGGCGGCTGTCGGTGAGCTCGTCCACCGGCATGCGCTCCTGGGCGGAGTTCAGCGCCTCCTCGAGCAGCGCCGTGCGCAGGAGCCTGGGCAGCGCCTCCCCCAGGCTCGCCGCGCTGGGAAACAGGTCGAGGGCCCGGGCCTCGGCGCCCACGCTGAAGCCGATCCCGCGCAGCCCGCGCTCCTGGCTGAGCAGGCCGCGCAGGCGCCGCTCGAGCTCGCGCGCGTCGGACTCGAGCCGCGCGAGCTCGTCGCGCAGGCGGCGGAACTCCAAGAGGGTCGGGTCGTTGAGCGCCTGCAGCAGCTCGGCCAGGGCCTGCTGCCCGCGGCCCTGGGCCAGCTCCTTGCGGGCCACGCTCGGCAACAGCAGGCTGCTCTTGAGGATCGGGGTCGCGCGCCGCGTGAGCCCGTCGAAGGACAGCGGGATCACCTCGAGCGGGGCCGAGCCGAGGGGCTCGCTGCGGGTGAGCACCCGCAGGCCATACGGCGCCTCGACCAACTCCCCGGCGAGGGCGAGGTAGCGGCGCGCGCCGCGCGGCGGCTTGAGCGAGATCGCGTCGGGGCGCGCGGGGTTGACCTCGGCCCCGCGCGGGAGGGCGAGGCTCCCCCCGCCCAAGCGGTCGCGCGCGCTGGGGTCCTGGACGAAGTAGAGCTCGAGGCCCTTGTAGGCGATTCCGCTCGTGACCTGCCAGCGCGCCATGGCCTTGGCCACGGGCTCGGGGAGCGGAAAGCGCTCTGGGCGGACGACGGGCTTGGGCTGCGCCGGGGCGGCGGCGACCGGCGCCGGCGCAGGCTCGGGCTCGGCGACGGGCTCGGCGACCGGCTCGGCGACCGGCTCCGCCGGGGCGGCGACCACCTCGACGGGCTGCGCCGGGGCGGGCGGCGGGGTGAGGGGCGCGGTGGCCCGCGCCTCGGGGACCCAGTCGGCGTCGTCTTCCAGCCCGACCCGCGCGCCGACGGTGGGGAGCACGAGCGCCCGCGTGATCGGCGGCGCGGGCGGGGGCGCCGGGCGAGGCTCGGGGGGAGGTCCGCCGCGGAAGGCGAGGGCCACGAGGCCGATCAAGGCCGCGATCAGGACCACCGCCCCGACCCCGATCAGGGTCGTCATGGGGCGCGGATCGAAGGGCGCGGCCTCGGCGCGCAGGCGATCGACGTCGCGTCCGCTCAGGGTCTCGAGCGCGCGGAGGGCGGCCTCCAGGCGGGCGAACTCGGCGGCGCAGGCGTCGCAGCCTGCGAGGTGCTCCGCGACGCGTCGACCCTCGGGGGCAGCCAACTCCCCGTCTCGGTAGGCACCGAGCTGTCGTTGGACCACCGCGCAATCGAGGGTCAGCGGAGCCACGCGCTCGACCTCCCCCGCCAGGGTAGCAGAGGAGCGCGCCCAGCGCCGTCCCCGCTCCCGAGCTTCAGCCCCTCAGGACGTGGCGGCGTAGGACGCGGCGAAGCGGCTGCGGGCCCGATTGAGCCCGCTCTTGACGGTGCCCAGGCGGACGCCGAGGCGCTCGGCGATCTCCTCGTAGCTGAGCCCCTCGAGGTCGCGGAGCACGACCAGCTGCCGATCACGCGGGCTGAGCTGGGCGAGGGCGGCGAGCACGAGCTCGCGCTGCTCCACGTCCTTGGCCACGCAGCGCCCCTCCGCGGGGGTCGCGTCGAGGCCGTGCTCGGGGAAGGCGAGGGTCGGCCGGCGCTTGCGCGCGCGCAGCTCGTCGCGCGCCAGGTTGCGCGCAATGTGGTAGAGCCAGGTCGTGAAGCGCGAGCTCGGGCGGTAGGCGCCGGAGTGGCGGTAGACGCGGAGGAAGGCCTCCTGGCAAAGGTCGCGGGCGCGCTCGGCGTCATGCACGATCCCGGTCAAGTAGCCGACCAGCGGCTGCTGGTGGCGGCGCACCAGCTCGGTCAAGCCGTGCGATTCGCCGGCGCCCAGCGCGCGCATGAGTTCGTCGTCGGATCGCAGGCGCCAATCGATTGCCCTCGTTGCCATGGTGCCGTCATCACTCCTCACGTGGGAATCGCCCGCGAGGTTCCGGGTGCAAGCGCGAGGCCAGGGGGTAGCGGCCAATCCAAGGGACTTAGCCCGCGCAGAAGACCAAGGTGGCTTGGTGTGCGAACCCTCCCTTACAGCAGCGCGAGCGTAAGGTCGCGTTTACGCCGCCCAGCGAGACCTCTCCCAGGACGACCGAGTGATGGTTTTCATCTCGTGCTAGCATGGGAAGTTGAGTCCAGGAGGCCCCGTGGCGGACGCCGAACGCCCCGCATCCCCGCCCACCCATTGGCGCAAGCTCGGCCCAGGGACCGCGATACCGATCGTGCTCCTCGTCGGGCTGCTGTTCCTGATCGCGAACCTGCACGACGGGATCGCGACGGGCTTCACCGCGCCCCGCTTCGTCGGCGACGACCAGGGCGGCTTCGTGTTCTACGACGAGGGCAGCCGGGAAATGGCCTTCGCCTTTCGTCAGAGCGC
Organism: Planctomycetota bacterium; assembly: GCA_020425635.1. Taxonomy (GTDB): domain Bacteria; phylum Planctomycetota; class J058; order J058; family J058; genus JAGQRJ01. Next base: position 4,937 of record JAGQRJ010000108.1, read on the forward strand.
CGACGGGAAGGCCTTCTCCCAGCCCACCCGCTCGCGCGGGATCCTCGCGGGGGCCGCGCTGACGCCCGACTCGCTCGTGACCCTCTTCGCCGACCCCAAGGACCGCGCGGGGTGGTTCTACGCGCTCTACGATCGCGCGACCCTCCAGCGTCGCTGGTGCGGCGTGTTCGGCGAGACCGAGCTGGGGCTGACCCACCCCGGGCACGTGGCCGTGCTCGACAGCGCCGTGCACGTGTTCGGCGTCGACGAGTCCGGGGCGCTGCGGGCGGCGAAGGTCAACGAAGACGGCGCGCTCGTGCCGTTGGCGGCCAAGCTCCCCGGCGCCTGGAATGGGCAGGACCCCGACGCGCCGCGGGAGTCGCTCAAGCGCCTGCCCCACGCCTACACCTCGGCCGAGCGCGAGGGGGAGCTGGTGCTCGCGTGGCGCGTGGCCACCGGCGAAGACCCCCGCCCCAGCGGTCCAGGTCAGGTGCGCTTCACCCGCTTCGACGGCGAGCGCTTCGAGGCGATCTCGACCGTGGAGCAGGACCTCACCGCGCCCGCGCTGGTGGCCCGCCCCGACGGGACGCTGTGGCTGTTTGGCGTGCCCCGCGAAGGCGACAGCCGGGTCGAGATCTTCGCCCTCCGCGAGGCGGGCTTCGAGCGCCTCGACAGCCTCCCCGCCCCCGAGGGGCGCTTCCAAGCGCGCGCGGGGATCACGAGCCTCTCGGCGGGGACGATCGGCGAGCGGCTGCTCCTGTTCTCTCAGGTCGGCACCTCGATCCGCTACCGCAGCCACACCCAGGCGGCGGGCTGGGACCAGGGCTGGAAGGACCTCGCCATGCTCCCGGCCGAGCAGCAGGCGCTGATCTTCGGCTGGTTCGGGGCCCTGCTCGGCCTGGCGCTGCTCCTGGTCGCCCGCGGCGGGCTCGGCCTGCTGCGCGGCCTGCGCCGCCAACGCGCTCCACGCACGCCGCCGCCCTCGCGCGGGGAGCCGGCTCCGAGCGCCCCCCTGGTCGATCGCGCGCTGGCCTTCTCCCTCGACCTGGGCCTCCTGGGCGGGGTGGCCCTGGGGCTGAGCGCCTGGATCCCCGGGCTGGAGGCGCGGATCCAGGCGGCGCCCCTCGCCTACGCGGCCTTCTTCACCCTCGGGGCCCTCGCCTACTTCACCGCCTGCGAGGTCGCCTTCGCCCGCACCCCCGGCAAGGCCTGGGTGGGCCTCGAGGTCCAGGACATAGCCGGCGGTCGCGCGCCCTGGAGCGCCGTGCTCTACCGCAACCTGTTCCGGATCGAGCTGCTCCTGCCGCCGCCCAACGTGCTGGGCGCCCTGGCCCTGTTGATCCTCGTGTTCAGCCGTCACCGCCAGCGGCCGGGCGACTGGGTCGCGTGCACCGCCGTGCGGGTGGCCTGACCCATGCTCGAATACACCGCGCTGTTCGCGAACCTGGAGGAGTTGTTCGAGGCGGCCGGTGGCGGCCCCGAGGGCTATCGCAAGCTCCTCGAGGAGGTGGCGCTGGCCCGCGGCGAGCTGCGCACCTACTACGACGAGGTGACCCGGGACTTCGTCGAGCGCCTGAAGCGGCGCCTGGTGCAGCCCGAGGTCCAGCTCAGCGAGGAGGAGGTGCTCCTGCTGCGCGCCTACTTCGGGCTGCCGCCCGTGGACGCCGAGCGAGACGCGCGACTGCTCGCAGACCTGGCCGCGCTGCAAGAGTCCATGGACGAGCTGCGGCGCCTGCGCGCCGGGCGGCTGAGCATGGACGGCCTGCAGCAGCTGCGGCGGGTGCTCGATCGCATGGGCGCGCACCTGCCCGGGATCGTGGCCGAGCTCGAGGTCAAGGAGCGGGTGCGCCGCTTCGAGCAGGCGGTGGGAGACGGCTCCGCGGGCCTCGATCGCCAGGCGCTGCTCGTCGCCCTCGCCGAAGCCGAGGCCGAAGCCGACGACTGAGGCGGTGCGACAGAAGCGCCCGGTCGGCTGACGCCTGGATTCGACAACCCGACCTCCCCGCAAGCAGTTGCGGCAGGCACGGCGGATGCTCAGTCTCCGGTGTCCTTTTGTGGAAGGAAGGGCAAGGTTCAGGGCCCTGGCCGCGACTGGTGGGTATCGAGGCGCAAGCCTCCGCGGCCCGGGTGAGGAAGGAATGCAACGCCACCCTCGGCAACGAGGGTGGCGTTCGCGTTTGGTTGGGACCCGGGCTTCAGTCGGCCGGGGCCGGGGCCTCGCTCGGGTCGGGCTTGGGCGGCGTGACCAGCGGGCGCAGGTAGATCGCGGCCAGGTAGAACAGCGGCGTGTCGAGCAGGGCCGCGATCACCTTGAACAGGTAGCTGCCCACGATCAGCGTGATCAGCCACAGCACGGGCTTGTCGCCGCCGAACACGCTCAGCTGTGAGTAGAGCGTGATCGTGAGCACCGCGATCGAGTCGACGAGCTGCGAGACGAGGGTCGAGCCGTTGTTGCGCAGCCAGAGGTGCTTGCCCTTGGTGACCCGCTTCCAGTAGTGAAACAGGTGCACGTCGACGAGCTGCGCCGCGAGGTAGGCCACCATGCTCGCCGCGGTCGCGCCGCTCATGAGCAACCACACCTGGCCGTAGAAGCGGTCGGGCGGCGGCAGGGTGCTCGGCACGCCGCTGCCGCCCATGTCGACCCACGCCTGCTTCCAGAGCGCCCCGTGGGCGTCGAAGGGCGCGGGGAACAGCTGCCCCAGCCAGCACACCAGCAGCAGGAACACGTTGAGCAGGAACCCGACCCACACCACGAAGCTCGCCCGGCGACGGCCGTAGAGCTCGGAGATGATGTCGGTGGCGAGGAAGGTCACCGGGTAGGGCAGCACGCCGATCGCCAGGTCGAGGACCGTGAGCTTCTGGCCAAAGGCCGTGAACTCCCACCCGCCGATCCGAATGAAGCGGGTGATCCCCAGCACGTTCATGCAGACCATGGCCGCGAGGAACACCCCGGCGAGGAGCAGGAACAAGCGCTCCGAGAAGGGGTAGTCGCCCTCTTCTTCGGTGTAGGTGTCTTGCTCGCCGGCCACGGACCCTCCAGGGCGCGAAGCCTAGCCCAAGTGATCAGCGCCCGCGAGGGGAAAGCTCGCGGGCGCTGGGAGGGAGTGCTCGAAGGGCGCGCTAGCGCGTGACCTTCACGACCTTCCAGGTCTTGTCTTCGACCTGAGCCAGGCGCGCGATCTGCAGCGTGCCGTTCTCGCCGCCGGCGACGGTGAACACCAGGCGCCCGTTGATCACCTCGTCGTAGCCGCGGATCCGGCTCGCCTCGGCCTCTCCGTCGAGGTTCGAGAAGCTGGCGAGCTTGCCCAGCTGGCCCCCCGCCGCCTGGCGCCAGAGCGTGCTCCGCGCCGCGGTCGCGCGGGTGATCAGCGCTTGGGCCTCCTCCTTGGCGAGGAAGCGCGCGTCTTCGCGGTTGATCCAGCAAGCCGTGTAGAGCACGCCGTCTTGCTCCTTGAGCGCCTTGAACAGCTGCTCGCAGAGCCCCTTGGGCGTCTTGCACAGCTCGCGGATCTTGCTCAGCCGCTCCTGCTCCTCGAGCTCGGCCTTGCGCTGGGCCTCGGCCAGCTCGCGGGCGTGCGCGTCGACCTCGGTGTCGAGGTCCTCGGGCTCGATCGCGAAGGGATCGTCTTCGTCGGGCTCGTCGCCGTAGTCGTCCCCGGAGTCGTCGCCGCCCATGTCGCTGCCGGCGTCGGCGGTGGAGTCGTCGCCGGAGTCGTCGCCGGAGTCGTCGCCGTAGTCGTCGCCGGAGTCGTCGCCGCCCATGTCGCTGCCGGCGTCGGCGGTGGAGTCGTCACCGGAGTCGTCGCCGCCCTCGGCGACCGCGCCGGTCGAGTCGCCCCAGGGGTCGTCGCTGCCGGCGTCGGCGGTGTCGTCGCCGCCCATGTCGCTGCCGGCGTCGGCGGTGTCGTCGCCGCCCATGTCGTCGCCGGAGTCGTCGCTGCCGGTGTCGGCGGTGGCGTCGTCGCCGGAGTCGTCGGTCGCGTCGTCGCCGCCCATGTCGTCGCCGTAGTCGTCGCCGCCCGAGCTCTCGCTCCCGCCGCTCACCGAACCGGCCACGCCGCCGGTCGAGTCGGCCCAGGGGTCCGACCCACCCGAGCTCGCGACCGCCTCGTCGCCCGTGTCCTGGCCGCCGTCGCCGCTGTCCGTCGGCTCGTCGGTGCCGGCCATGTCCTCGCCGCTGTCCGTCGGCTCGTCGGTGCCGGCCATGTCCTCGCCGCTGTCCGTCGGCTCGTCGGTGGTGTCCGCGGGCTCGTCGGTGGTGTCTGCGGGCTCGTCGGCGGTGTCTGCGGGCTCGTCGGTCGTGCCGGCGGCGCTGCCGCCGGCGCTCGAGCGCTCGACGCTGAACGCGAAGTCGTCCCACATGGGGTTGCGCTCGAAGGTCACCAGCTCGTCGCCGTCGACGAAGGCGGCCTGCACACGCCCCTCGGTGTCGCCGCTGGCGGTCGGAGTCAGCTCCATGCGCACTTCGCCGCGGAGCGAGGACTCGAGGGTCACGAAGCTGCAGGTCCCCACGAAGCCTTGCGCTTCGCGGGCGAGGGTGAACTCAGCCGACTCCCAGCGCCCGAGCGGATCCTCCTCGAGGGTGCCGACCACGCTCCCGTCGTCTCCGTCGACGACGCGGAAGGTGGCGCCGTCGGCCTGGGTCCAGGTCCCGGCGTAGCTCTCGGCGAACTCGACCTCCGCGCGAGCTCCGACCGGGGTCGGCCCCTCGTCCGGCTGCTTCTCCTCGTTCGAGCACCCCAGCCCAAGCAGGGCCGACAGGGACAACACTAGGACACGACGCATGCCATTCCTCCGCAGGCTGGAGTATACCTCCGCCCTGCCGAGTCTGCCGCCACAGCAGCCCGAGCCTCGCGGTGCGTGGAGTCCCTTGCGCGCCCGTGGCACAATGCGCACCGTAGTTGAGATCAGGGAACCCACCATGAACCGTGCCCTTACCGCATTCGCCCTCGCCTGCGCCGTGTGCGCGGTCGCCTCGGGCCAGGACCGAGAGCAGGTCCGGCGCTTCTCGTCCTTCGACGCCGACATCGTCAACGGCGGAGGGACCCTGGTGTTCGCCGACGGCACCCGCTTCGGCGTGCCCAAGGCGATCTACGAGCGCTACCAGGCGACCTTCACCCAGCTCGAGAGCGGCGACCGGGTGCGCTACACGGTCGACGCCCAGGGTCGGCTCGAGTCGATCGCCCCCGAGAGCGACGGCGCCCCCCTCGAGCGCCAGCACGTGGTCTCGGGCACCTTCCAGAAGCGCGAGGGGCCGGTCCAGGGGCACTACTGGATCACCGTCGACGCTCGCAACTACAAGGTCTCGAGCGAGGTCTACGAGCAGCGCGAGATCAAGGGGATCCTGCACTTCCTCAAGCCGGGGCAGACGATCCGCATGCTCCTCGACGGCACCTCGGTCCTCGACCTGGCCCGCGGTCGGCTCGACGACGTGATCGCGGACGCGCTGTGGGAGACGATCGCGCGCTCGAACCCCGGCGACGGGGTGATCGTCAACGAGGTCGCCTACACCTTCGTGAGCGCCGACCTGCACGGCGTCCAGGTGACCCCCCTCGGCGAGGAGACCCCCCAGCAGATCCGCCTGCAGGACATTCGCACCTTCCAGAACCGCGCGGCCCTCGACCGGGACCTGAGCGACGGCGAGACGCCCCTCGTCGGCGACGCCTTCGAGAGCGCGGGGATCCAGGTCGGCGACACGATCGGGATCGGCCTCGACGTGGGGCAGCTGATCGAGCTCACCGCCACGGCCTGCACGCTGCGGGTGTGGCGCAACGAGCGCTGGGCCGACACCCGCAGCTGGGAGCGCAGCGAGGTCTCCTCGGTGCGCTGGGTCAGCCTGACCAACAACCTCAACTACCCGATCCAGGGCGGCAACGTGCACCTGCGCGTTCAGCGGCGGCGGGCGGCGCAGGAGGACGGGCTCACCTTTCAACTCGAGATCAGCCACGACCTGCCGAACACCCTGCTCGCCGACGCCAAGATCCAGCTCAGCCTGGGCAAGTCGGGCCTCGACGCCGACTCGACCCCGCTGGCCACGGTCGTGCTCGACGTCCCGACCTTGTTCGTCGGCGACCGCCTGCAGCTCGACCACACCGTGCAAGACGAAGCCCTCGTCGACGGCTACGCGGAGCTGATCGCGAGCGACGCGAACATGCGCGCCCTGACCAGCGACGAGGCGCGCGGCTACATTCAGCAGGCCCTCGAGCGCGCTCGCGACGACTTCAACGCCCTCGCCCGGATCTACGGCGCCGCGGCGAGCAACGGCGACCCGACCCTGGTGGGCATGCTGATCGACCGGGCGATCTACCCGGAATACGGCCCCCGAGACGCCGACCTCGCCCGGGGCGCCCTGCGCGGGATCGCGCCCCAGGCGCTGGAGCTCGTGCTCGCCGACCTCGAGCGCCCGGAGCACGAGCTGCAGCGCACGGTGTTTCGTGAGGGCAAGCTGCGGCTCGTGCCCCTCGCGCGCCTCGACACCAAGGCGGCCGACCACAAGAACAAGCTGATCGAGCTCTTGAGCGTGCTCCCTGGCGGACTCCGCGAGCGCGCCGCCCACCGCTTGTTCAACCTCCACGCCCGGGTCGACCTGCGCGACAGCGTCGAGCGCGCCTTCGCCAGCGACCCCTCGGCCTCGGTGGAGTCGCTGCTGCGGATCGCGACCGCGCCGCCCACCGACCCCGACGCGCGCTCCGAAGCGGAGCGCGCCGGGAAGCTGCTCGAGCGGCTCGCGACCAGTGTGCTCGAGGAGCTGATCCGCGAGCTGCGCCGGCGCGGGATCGACGTCAGCGACCTCAACCGCATGCAGGCCGCGCCCGAGACCGAGCCCAGCGCGATCGTCGCCGCGGCCCTGCGTCTGCTCGCCGAGGACGCCCGCAAGGCGCACCTCCGCGCCCTCGAGCTGCGCTTCGAGGAGGCCAAGAGCAAGGCGCGCGCCAAGGACTGGGAGGGCTCGCTCACGCTCCTCCAGCAGGTCCTCGAGCAGCAGCCCAAGCACAAGGAGGCGCGCAAGCTGCTCCCCCAGACCCTGATCGCGGTCGGCGACCTGCGGGCCGAGGCGGGGCAGCGCGGGGTCGCCGCCAAGTTCTACGAGGACGCCCTCGGCGCGGGGCCCGAAGGGCAGGTCGCGAACCCCAAGCTGGCGCGGATCTACCTGGAGGTCGCCAAGGAGGAGCTCGAGGGGACGGCGATCCGCCGGATCCCCCGCGACACCGCGACCCGGATCCGGCTCGCCCAGCCCGGCGAGCAGTTCACGGGGCCCGAGTCCGACGATCGCAACTGGATCGAAGTGGGGCTCACGGGCGACCCGGAGCAGGGCTACATAAGCAAGCGCAACGTGACCCCCGCGGGCGGCCCGGAGAGCTGGACGGTCAAGGCCGAGGAGCCGCCCCGCGACGAGATCGAGCGGATCCTCAAGCGCGCGAACGACCTCGACGGCTCGGTGGCCGCCGAGACCCAGGCGATCGTGGGCTCGCTGTTGATTCGCGACGCCGTGCACCGCTACGAGGCCGACGACTACCTCGGCGCGCTCGAGCTCTTCCAGCGCGGCCAGGAGCTCGTGCCCGACGACCCCCGCCTGGAGGCCCTCTTCTGGTGCAAGGTCCACGCCTACAAGGTGTTCCTGATCGCGGGCGGCGTCGTGCTGCTCTTGATCGTGGCCTTCATGTTCTTGCGCTTCATGCAGAAGCCCAAGAAGGTCAAGCTCGAGGGCGGGTTCCAGCACTACGGCAAGAACCGCACCAAGCGCGAGCGCGACGTCGCGATCGAGGATCAGCCTCCCCCGCCCCCCGCTGAGGACGCATGAGGCTGCTGCGCGCCGCGCTCCTGCTGCTCGCGATCGCCGGCGGCTCGGCGACCGCGCGCGCCCAGGACGACTTCGGGCCGCCGCTGTTCGAGGAGGTGTGGACCCTGTTCAAGGGGAAGTTCTACGACCGCACCATGAACGGCGTCGACTGGGAGGCGCTGCGCAAGAAGTACCTCCCCGCCGCGAAGGCGGCGCAGACCCCCGAGGCGGTCCGCGAAGTGGTCCAAGCCCTGTTGGGTGAGCTCAAGGCCTCGCACTCGGCCCTGATCCGTGAGGACGTGTTCCGCGCGCACTACATGCTCATGTCCAAGGGGCGCCTGGTGCCGCAGTGGGGCTTCACGCTCTCGAAGCACGGCGAGGGCTACTACGTGCAGGAGGTGCTCCCGGGGAGCCCCGCCGACGCAGCCGGCCTCCTGCGCGGCGACCGCCTGCTCGCCGTCGAGGACACGCCGGCCGAGCTGGCCGAGCTCGCCCCCGAGCTCTGGGACGCCGGGCTCGGCGGCCCGCGCCCCTACCGGATCGGAGTCCCCGAGGCCGGGGAGAGCGTGCGCCTCGAGCTCGAGCGCTTCCCCAACTCCGAGCGCGGGCTGTTTCGGGTGACCCTCACCGCCGCGGAGTGGAGCCTGCTCGAGGCCTGCCTCGCGAGCCGCCAGGTCTACACCCGCGAAGGCTTCAAGATCGGCTACGTGCACCTCTACACCTTCCTCATGGACGAGGTCGCGGACCTGACCGGCGACTTCCTCACGACCACCCTCAGCGACGCCGACGCGGTGATCCTCGACCTGCGCGGCATGGGCGGGCTCGAGCGTGTCCTGGAGCGGATCCTCGGCTACCTCGACCCCAACTCGGGGAGCTGCCTGTGGGGCAAGCCGACGGTCGCGCTGATCGACCCGCGCACCCGCTCGGCCAAGGAGGTCTTCGCCTTCCACCTCAAGGACCGCAAGCTCGCGACCCTGGTCGGGCAGACCACCGCCGGCGCGGTGATCGGCGCGAACTTCATGCCGCTCAAGGACGGGAGCACGGTCCTCGTGCCCGCGGTCGACATGCGCGCGATCACGGGCGGCCACGTGCTCGAGGCGGTCGGGGTCAGCCCCGACGTGGAGGTCGACAACCCGCTGCCTTACGCGCGCGGGGTCGACGCGATCCGCGAGCGCGGGCTCGAGGTGATCACCGAGCAGCTCCGCGTCCTCCGCCGGCAGAAGGCCAAGCTCTACTGACCGCTCCCTGGGCTGGCCACAGCCACAGCCTCCGCCTCGCCTCCGCCTCGTTTCGTAGGCTTCGCCTCGCCTCCGTTTCGTTTCGGAGGCTCCGCGCCAGGTTTGGCTGGCCGTGCAGGCAACGGCGGAGCGGGGGGCCGGGGTCTGCGGCTCGGCGGCTGGAGGTGCCCCTCCACGAAGGCTACCGCTGAGAATCGTCAAGGGGGTGGCACCTCCAGATGCCTCCCCCGCA
>JAGQRJ010000722.1 GCA_020425635.1 Planctomycetota bacterium
CCCGCAAGGCGTCGGCGAACACCGCGGCCGCGGGCGCGTCGGTCTTGCGCTCCAGCGCCTGGAGCAGCGCGTCGGTGAGCGCGCCGAGCCGCGCGCGCTGCTCGGCTTGGATCGTGAGCTTCGTCGCCGTCAGCTCGAACTGCCGCTGCTTCTCCTCGAGCGCGGCGCCCTCGAGCGGCGTGCGCGACCGGCGCACCCGTGCGGCCTGCTGGGTCAGGCGCAGGCGCTGCTTCTCCAGGCGCTCCTGGCTGCGGTCGAGGTCGCGCAGCAGGGCGCGCGCGTGCCGCGCCTCGTCCACGAGCAGCGCGCCGGCCTCCGCCGTCGGCGTGCGCACGAGGAACGCGAGCTCACGCTCGACGGTCGCCTGGCTCGCCGTGGGGAACGCGTAGGCCTCGACCCCAGCGCGCACGAGCCCCGCCGCGCTGTCGACCGGCGCGACGGCGGCGGACCCAGGCGCCGCTGCGGCGGCCGTGGCCACGAGCAGGCAGCTCGCGGCGACTCGTATCGAGCGGAGGTGTCCCATCGAAGCGAACCACGTCGGCCGAGGGGGGCGAGTTCCACCCCGGGTCTAAAGCCAACCAGGGCGCCCCAGGAGCCACTCGACCTCGGCCGGGAGGCTCGGGCCCACGCCCAGCGTATGTCCGTAGCCCTCGAGGACCTCGAGCTCGAGGCTGGGGCGCGGCGACTTGGCCGAGCGCGCGGGGACGAGCGGGTCGTTGGCGCCGAGCAAGGCGTGGGTCGGGAGCGCGCTCCTGGCTCGCGGCATGCCGGAGAAGCAGAGCGCCCCGGCCAGGCGATCCCCCGCGCCGCGCAGCACGCCGTCGAGGGCCATGACCCCCAGCGAGTGCCCGAGGCAGTAGATCCGGCGCCGGTCGATCCGGTAGTCGTCGGCGAGGGTCGCGAGCAGCGCCTCGAAGGCCCGACCCGGCCCGCGCACGAAGGCCTCGGTGCGCGGCGAGGCGAGCAAGAACCCGTGCTCCTCGGCCAGCTCCTCGAGCACGCCGCCGCCGTAGCCCCAGGCGAACATGTTCTCGTCGCCCCCGGCGCCGTGGAAGGCGACCACCAGCGGCAGCGGCTCGGCGCGGCGGGCCGCCTCCGGCGCGTAGACCCGCAACCCGACCGCGCTCCCGCCCACCCGATACGGACGCCAGGTGCTGCCGAGTCGAGCGCGGTAGGGGTCGTCTCCGCGCTCGAGGCTCGCGAGCTCGGCGCGCAGGCTCGGGCCCAGCGCCGGGAGCTCGGACAAGACCTGCGTCGTGTCCTGCGGGTCGGGGGTCTTGGTCAAGAGCCCCAGGCGCGCGCGGAGGACCTCCGCCTCGGGGCTCTTGGGCAGCCGGTCGAGCCGCGCGCTGAGCTGCCCCCGCAGCGCCTCGGGGTCGGTGTCACACACCGTGAAGCGCGCCAAGGGCAAGTAGGCCCGGCGCGCGCGCGCTTCGAGGGTGTAGACCCCGGCAGGCAACTCCGCCGCGGAGAACGAGACCGCCGACTCCCCTGGCTCGAGCCTGCAGCGTCCCACGACCTGGGGCTCGCGGAGCGAGACCAGACGGAGCTCGAGGCCAGCCTCTCCGGCGAAGGGCTCGGCCAGGACCACCCGCGGCGCGGCGCTCCCTCGCACCCACACCGCGGGCTCCAGCGTCACTCCGAGCGGAATGCCCTCCCCGTCTCCAGGCAGCTGCCCGAGCAGCTCGACCGTCAGGGCGCGCAGGCCGCGCAGCGCCTTCCCCGTCGCCCCGGAGAAGAAGGCCAGGGTCGCCTGGTCGAAGTCCCGGTTGGTCTTCACCCGCAGCGACTCGGCGCGTTGGGGCTCGCTGGCCAGGGCGCGCTCGACCGCCATGTAGGCCAGGGCCAGATCCCCCCGGGTCGCGCGCTCCTGGGCGCTCGCGCTCACACACACCGCCGCGCACACCGCGACCCACCGCCAAGGCTTCATAGGGCCTCCTCGCCCCGGTAGGATCCGCCTTCAGGCACCGCTTGCAAGGCCGGCGCCCCGCGCCGGCGCGCCGCCCTGGATTTCGCCCCGAATAGGGGCCATTTCATTTGTCCTCGTCTGCCCCGGAGCCTATGCTTCTCACCCACAAGGGGGCTTCCCGTGAAGCTGATCAGTGACGCGCTCAACCTCGCCAAGGAAACCAAGGCCCGACGCAACCGCCCGGCCACGGTCAACTATGAGCCGACCGGGGTGCAGATCGAGGTCACGAATCACTGCAACCTGCTGTGCACCTTCTGCGGGCGCACGAACCTCTCGAACCTCGAGTTCGTGGGCAGCATGTCCCTCGAGAAGTTCCAGCACGTGTTCAACCAGTTCAACCACCTGCGCAGCGTCTCGCTCTTCGGGCACGGCGAACCGCTCATGGCCCCCGACCTGTGGAAGATCCTGGCCTGGATCCGCCAGGAGAAGGGCAAGAAGTTCAAGATCAACATGACCAGCAACGGGATCCTGCTGAAGCAGGAGTTCGTCGATCAGCTGGTCCAGTACAACGTGCGCCTGACCGTCTCCCTCGACGCGACCGACCCCGAGACCTACACCAAGACGGTGGGCGCCAAGACCTTCCACAAGGTGATCGAGGGCCTCGACCGCCTGCGGGTGGCCACCGAGAAGCACGGCTACAAGTGGTCGATCAACTTCCTGATCACCAACGAGAACATTCACCAGCTCCCCGAAATGGTCGAGCTCGCCAAGAAGTACAAGGCGCGCAAGCTGAACATCGGCGAGCAGAACTTCTACGGCGCCGGCGGACGCATGGAGGACGCGTTCATCAAGCTCAAGGACGCCGTGCGCGAGAACGTCGGGGTCGCCCTCGCCAAGGGCAAGGAGCTCGGCCAGGAGATCCGCCTCCAGCGCCGCGACAAGCACGTGTGGCCCGAGCACGACACCTACGTGCCCTGCAAGTACCTCTGGACCTTTCCGTTCATCAGCTGGGACGGCTACGTCTGCCTGTGCTGCGCGCGCCCCTACCCCAAGCTGCACAACTTCGGCAACGTGTTCGAGACGCCCTTCCAGGAGATCTGGTTCGGCGAGGAGTACGTGAAGTACCGCCGCGAGGTCGCGGCCGGCGTCCAAGACGGCCCCTGCAAGAGCTGCCAGCACCTGAGCCCCACCGCCGAGGACGCCCCGCCGGTCAACCTCGACCTCGAGCGGCGCAAGAAGCTCGTGCGCGCCAAGACCCAGCTCGCGGGCGAGGACGACGCCGACAGCGGCAAGAAGCTGCCCCTCGTCAGCTAGCCCGACTTCCACGCAGGTCCTCGCGCGACACGACGGGCCAGGGAGCCTCCCGTGATCGAGCTCAAGGACGTCTACAAGGTCTTCCCCCCCCGCGGCGGTGTGGGCGACCCCGTGGTCGCGGTCGACGGGGTCAGCCTCAGCGTCGGCGCGGGCGAGACCTTGTGCCTGATCGGAACCAGCGGTTGCGGCAAGACCACGACCATGAAGATGATCAACCGCCTGATCGAGCCGACCCGCGGGGCGATCACCGTCGGCGGCGAAGACGTCGCGGCCCAGGACGTGATCCGGCTGCGCCGTCGCCTGGGCTACGTGATCCAGAAGGGCGGGCTGTTCCCGCACATGACGATCGCCCGCAACGTGGGCCTGCTCTGCGAGGAGGAGGGCTGGGACGCGGAGCGGACCCGCGCCCGGGTCGACGAGCTCTTGAACCTGGTGAACCTGCCGCCCGAGGAGTTCCGCGCCCGCTACCCGCGTGACGTCTCTGGCGGACAGCGGCAGCGGGTGGGGGTCGCCCGCGCGCTGGCCCTCGACCCCGACTACGTGCTCATGGACGAGCCCTTCGGCGCCCTCGACCCGATCACCCGCAGCCAACTCCACGACGAGTTCGCCGACCTCAAGACGAAGGTCAAGAAGACGATCGTGATCGTGACCCACGACATGGAGGAGGCGTTCAAGCTCGGCGACAAGGTCGCGCTCATGAACGCCGGCCGGGTCGTGCAGGTCGGGGTCGAGCAGGACTTCCGCGAGCGCCCGGCCAGCGCCTTCGTCTCCGAGTTCCTCAGCAGCCACCTGGGGCCCTGAGCCGTGCGCGCCGCCCTCGCCGCTTGCGCGCTGGTCCTCGCTTGCGCGCCGCCGCTCCTCGCCCAGGACGCCCCGCGACCGATCGTGATCGGGAGCAAGGCCTTCCCCGAGGGCCGCCTGCTCTCGGAGCTCCTCGCCCAGCTGATCGAGGCCAAGACCGACCTCGCGGTCGAGCGCCGGCTGGGGCTCGGCGGCACCACCGTCGTCTTCGAGGCGCTCAGGAGCGGTCAGATCGACGGCTACACCGAATACACGGGCACCGCGTGGGCGGTGCTCCTCAAGCGCAGCGAGCGGGTCACCGACCCGCTGCGCGCCTTCCTCGAGGTCCGCGACGGCTTCGAGCAGCAATGGGCGCTGGTGTGGGGGAACCCCTTCGGCTTCACCAACGGCTACGCCCTGGCCATGCGCGAGGCCCTCGCCGAGGAGCTCGGCGTGCGCCGCCTCTCGGACCTGGTGCGCCACCAGGGCAAGCTCAAGGCCCGGGTCAGCGCGGAGTTCCTCAAGCGCGAAGACGGCTGGCCCGGGCTCGTCGAGGCCTACGGCCTGCAAGGGCTGAACGTCGCGTCCATGGAGCACGGGCTGGCCTACGAGGCCGTCTCCCAAGACAGCGCCCAGCTGGTCGAGGTCTACACCACCGACGCCAAGCTCGTGAAGTTCGAGCTGCGCGCGCTCGAGGACGACGCGCGCTTCTTTCCCCCCTACGACTGCGCCCCGGTCTTCCGGCGCGAGACCCTCGAAGCGCACCCCGAGCTGCGGGGGGTCCTCGACGAGCTCGCGTTCAGCATCGACGACCGACGCATGCGGAACCTCAACGCCCTGGTCGAGCTCGAGGGCTACACCGCCGCCGAGACCGCCGCGGCGTTCCTGCTCCTGAAGGGCATCCACGGCTCGCGCGACGCTGCGGGTCCGCGCGTGCTCGGCGCCCTCGCGCGGCTCGAGTCGGGCGAGGAGCTCGCGGCGGACCTCGGGCCCTCGCGCGCCGCGCTCAGCAACCTCGAGTTCGTGCGCTCCCGAGCGCGCGTCACCCTGCGCCTGGCCGGCGAGCACCTGCTGCTCGCGGGGATCGCGGTCTTGCTCACGGTCGTGGTCTCGGTCCCCCTCGGGATCCTGATCGCGCGCGACCCGCGGCTCAAGCCGCTGATCGCGGTGGCGGGGGTGATCCAGACGATCCCCAGCCTCGCGCTGCTCGCGTTCATGATCCCCCTGCTCGGACTCGGCCCCGCGCCGGCGATCGTGGCCCTGTTCCTCTACGGAATCCTACCCGTGCTGCGCAACACCTACACCGGGCTGAGCGAGGTCGACGCCGACCTGCTCGAGGCGGCGCGCGCCATGGGGCTCACCGAGCGCCGGGTGCTGACCCGGATCCAGCTCCCGCTGGCGGTCAACACGATCATGGCGGGGGTCCGCACCGCGGCCGTGATCAGCGTCGGGGTCGCGACCCTCGGCGCGCTCGTGAGCGCGGGCGGGCTCGGCGAGCCGATCTTCGAGGGCCTGCAGCTCTACGATCAGCGCCTGATCCTCGCCGGCGCGATCCCCGCGGCGGCGCTCGCGGTGCTGGTCGATCAGCTCCTCGGGCTCCTCGAGCGCGCGCTGGCCCCCCGCGGCGTCGGGTAAGCTCGCGGACCATGAGCCGTAGTCCAAAGTTGAGCATGTGGGAGTCGGTCTCTCGCTCGGCCGACACCCTGCACGACGCGTCGAGCAGCGGGAGCGACTCCGGCTTGCTCGCGGCCGCCGTCCCGCTCCCCGCCGCGGTCCTGGCCGAGCTGGAGGCCAGCTACGAGCTGGGCCGCGAGCTGGGTCGTGGCGTGAGCGGCGTCGTGCTCCTCGCCCGCGACCGGACCCTCGATCGCGCGGTGGCGCTCAAGGTCCTGCGCGGCGACGCCAGCGAGCGCCAGCGCGCCCGCTTCGCGCGCGAGGGGCGCCTGGCCGCCTCGCTGCGCCATCCGGGGATCGTGGCCGTGCTCGGCTCCGGCGTGGCCGCGGGGGCGCCCTACCTCGCCTACGAGCTCGTCCCCGGGGCGCGCTCGCTGGCCGAGGTGATCTCGGGTGCCGACCGCCCTGCCCGCCTCGCGCTCCTCGTGGACCTCGGCCGCGCTCTGGGCGCGGCCCACGGCGCGGGGATCGTGCACCGCGACGTCAAGCCCGCCAACGTGCTGGTCGCGCCAGACGGCAGCGTGCGCCTCACCGACTTCGGCCTCGGCTCCGACCCCCAGGGCGAGACCCTGACCCAGACCGGGGTCATGGTCGGCACCCCGCTGTTCATGGCCCCCGAGCTGATCCGCGGCAAGCACGCGGCCGTGTGCGCCGCGACCGACGTGTGGGCGCTCGGCGTGCTGCTCTACGCCTGCTGCGTCGACGCGCTCCCCTTCGAGGGCCCAGACCTGCTGACCCTCGGCACGCGGATCTGCAGCGGCGAGTTCCTGCCCTTGCGCGAGCTCGACCCCGGTGTGGACCCCGGCGTCGAGGCGGTGGTCGCCCGCGCGCTGCAGGTGGACCCCCAGGCCCGCTACCCCGACGCCGGGGCGTTCGCGGACGCCCTCCAGGCCGCCCTCGCCGAGCCGAGCGCG
>JAGQRJ010000723.1 GCA_020425635.1 Planctomycetota bacterium
CCGGACGTTCGCGCCACGCGTCGCCCTGCCTCCCGACGCGCCGAAACGGGGGGCGCCCCAGCCAGGCCAGGCGACGCGGGTGTCTCGGGGTCCGGGCCGAGGCAAGCTCGGCCCCTACGGGGGGTGTCGAACGCCTCGGTCTCGGTCTCGGACTCGGACTCGGAACTAGTGCAGGAGGACTTGCTTGGCGACCTTGAGGTCGTTGAGCAGGTCGGAGGGGCGCCGCACGCGCTTCAGGCGCCGGAGCACGACCTTGGGGCGCAGGTAGAACGAGCGGTAGGCGTGGCGCTCGAGCTCCTCGAGGTCCTCGTTGGTGAGGTTCGGGTAGCTGATCATGGCCTTGCCCATGGGGTTCACGCTGTCGCTGTCGTCGATCAGGTAGCCCTTCTCCTTGCAGTGGTCGTAGAAGGCGGTGCCCTTGAAGGGCGTCGCGATCGCGAACATGACGTGGTCGGGGTCGATCGACTTGAGCTCGCGCAGGGTCCAGAGGATGTCCTCGCGGGTCTCGTCCGGCACGGTGCCGAACATGATGTTCAGCTTGGGCGAGATCCCGTGCTTGCGCAGGAGCTTGACCGCGGTGTAGACGTCCTGGACGTCGAGGTCCTTGTTGATCCGGTCGAGGACGTCCTGCTTGAGGCTCTCGACGCCGATGTCGATCGAGACGCAGCCCGCGTCGGCCAGGGCCTTCACGACCTCCTCGTCGGTGAGGAAGTCCGCGCGCGAGAGCATGCCCCACTCCATTTGGTAGGGCGCCACGCGGCGGCAGATCTCGAGGGTCCGCTTCTTGGCCCAGAGGAACTGGTCGTCGGCGATATGGATCGACTTGTAGCCGTGCTCCTTGAGCCACTTGAACTCGGCCTCGATCCGCTCGGGCGAGGCCTTCTTGACCGCGGGCTTGCGGCCCAGGGTGCGGAAGCCCTCCATTTCGCGCTGGAACGAGATCGCGTTGGGCACGCAGAAGCTGCAGCGGAAGGAGCAGCCGCGCGAGGTGAGCATCAGCGCGTGGGGCCGGCCCTTGTACTTCGGGTTGAAGTAGCGCTCCTTGAAGGGGAGCAGCGAGGGGTGGTCGCGGGCCGGGATCGGCAGGTCGTCGAAGGGAATGTAGCCGCGGGGGTCCGGGTCGTAGGTCTTGTAGTCCGCGCCCTCGAGTCGGGTGATCCCGAAGGGCTCGGTCATCTCACCCATGACGTAGTCGACCATGCTGCGCTCGACCTCGCCGCGGAACACGACGACCTTGTCGTCGCCGGCGATGTACTCCTCCGGCACGCGGGTGGCCTCGGGGCCGTGGATCATGATCGTGGCGTCGGGGGCGATGCTCCGCAGCTTGCGCACCCAGTAGAGGTCGGTCGGCTTGGCGAGCACGACGGCGTGCAGCACGTAGTAGTCGGCCGGGTTCGCGACCAGGCGCGCGGTGAAGGCCTCCTCGTCTTCGCCGAGCAGCGCGGCGTCGAAGAAGTTCACCTCGACCCCGCGCTCATGGAGCATGGTGAAGGGGTAGAGGTTCCCCAGGTCGGGGAAGTGGTAGACCTCGTAGGTGCAGCCGGCGAACCGCTCGGGGTTGCGCTCGGTGATCGCGGGCGGCTCGAGGAACCAGACCTTCTTCGTCATGACACACTCCCCTGGGTGACCGGAGACGTCCCGGCCTTCCCCGTCGTTTCATGGTGATAGCCGTGCATGAAGGCGTCGCAGCCCTCGCACGCGGGGTGGATCCCCGGGCCGTAGAAGCGCTTGAACTCGGCCGAGTTCCACACCTCGCCCAGGGTCTGCTCGCGCAGGTTGCCCAGGTGGTGTCCGCGCAAGAGACAACACGGCGCCACGTTGCCCGCCACGTCGACGTAGACGTAGTTGTCGAGGCGCATGCAGAACCGGTCGTTGTGCGAGCCCAGGCGCAGGGCCCAGCCGTGGTCGTTGACCGAGCCGAGCGGGATCCCGCGCGCCTTGGCGCGGGCGCGGGCGAGCGCGATCAACTGGCGCTCCTCCTCGGGCTCGGGGCGGGTCAGGTCGGGCCGACCGCGCACGTCGAGGCGCACCACGTTGATCGCCTGGAAGCCGAGGTCAGCGCCGAAGTCGACCAGGCGCTGCACGGTCTCGGCGCTGTCGGGGAAGAGCACGACCTGCAGCCGGATCTCGGGAGCGGGCTCGCCGCGAGCGGCGAGCGCGTTGCGCTCGGCGAGGAAGTGCTTGAGGTGGTCGACCACCTTGGGCGGGGTCGGGTGCCCGTCGCGCGCGACCCGGTTGTCGCCGCCCTTCATGGGGTTCCCGCGGCGGGCGTCCTCGGGGGGCTCGGGGGGCGCCGCGAGGGCGTTCTCCCAGGGCAGCTCCTCGAGGGAGACGTTCACCCGCGACACCGGACGGCTGAGGATCTTCTTGACCATGCCCGGCGCGAGCAGGTGCCCGTTGGTGGTGAAGCCCACCGCGCAGTCGGGGTGCTTGGCCTTGATCGCGTCGATGTACTCGAACAGGCGCGGGTGCATGAGCGGCTCGCCCCAGCCAGTGAGCGTCACCGACTCGGGGGCGTCCATGCGCCCGAGCACCGCGTCGAAGGTCTCCTGGGTCATGTCGACCTCGGGGACCTTGAGCAGGGTCAAGCGCGGGCACATGTCGCAGTCGAGGTTGCAGCGGTTGGTCACCTCGATCTGGAACTCCCGAGGGAGGTCGACGCGCTTCTTCAGCGCGAGGCGAGCCAGCTTCCGGCCGTCTCTGTAAATCCTGCGGATTCGGTCCATGGGCTCCTGAGACACTGCATATCTGGGACCGAATTGGTCCGACTTGCAAGGGGGGCAGTATAGCCGATTGCCATTGGAGTTGAAGCGGATATCCCGAGATCCGAGCGACGGATTTTTGGCAAGTCGGCGCTGGGCTTACGGAAGATCCTGGCACGTGGGTAGCGCGTGGACTGCCAGGGCCTTAGAACCTCTGCAGGGCTCGGGGCGAGCCCGGTGACGGCAGCAGCCCAGCTCCAGGTCCGTCTTGCACCACCCCCCGACCGGGAGCCAGCGTGAGCCTCAGGGAGTTCGTCGCGCTCGGGACCTCGAGCCAGGTCCCCACCCGCTACCGCAACCACAACGGCTACCTCCTGCGCTGGGACGGAGCGGGCTTCCTGTTCGACCCCGGCGAAGGGACCCAGCGCCAGTTCATTCTGGCCGAGGTCGCGGTGCCCGAGGTGCGCCGGATCTTCGTGACCCACTTCCACGGCGACCACGCCCTCGGGCTGGCGGGGATCGTGCAGCGCCTGTCCCTCGATCGGGTCAAGGAGCCGGTGGAGATCTACTTCCCCAAGAGCGGGCAGGCCTACTACGAGCGCCTGATCCGCAGCACGATCTACCACCGCGCCGTCGAGCTCGTGCCCTGCCCCGTCGCGGGAGAGGGCGGCGTGGTCGGCGAAGACGAGACCTTCGTGATCGAGGCCTTCCCGCTGGTGCACTCGGTCGACACCTACGGCTACCGGATCAAGGAGCGCGACGGGGTCCGCTTCGACAAGGCCAAGCTCGCCTCCCTCGGCCTGCGGGGTCCTCAGGTCGGCGCGCTGCAGCGCGAGGGCCGGATCGAGGTCGACGGCGAGGTCGTGACCCTCGACTCGGTGACCGAGACCAAGCGGGGCGCGGCGTTCGGCTTCGTGATGGACACCCGCCCCTGCGACGGCGCCCGCGCCCTGGTCCGCGGCACCGACCTCGCGGTGGTCGAGTCGACCTACCTCGAGCGCGACCGCAAGCTCGCCCGCGACCACAAGCACCTCACCGCGACCGAAGCCGCGACGATCGCGCAGGAGGGCGGCTGCCTGGGGACCCTCGTGCTCACGCACTTCTCCCAGCGCTACCCGAGCACCAAGCCCTTCGTCAAGGAGGCCGAGGCGGTGTTCCCGAGCGTGGTCGCGGTGCGCGACCTCGACCGCGTCCCGCTCCCCCGACCTTGACCTCGCCCCGGGCGACGTCCGGGGCCGAGGTCGGTTCCGGTTTGCGATAGACTCTCGCGTCGCCGGAGGATCCGCCCCGCATGGCCAAGCGCCGCCGCAAGCAGAAGCCCAAGCGTAAGGACGCGCCTGTCGAGCAGGCTCAGGTCGCGGAAGCGGCCGCGCCCGACGCCCGCCCGGCCTGGTTCCGGCGCATGGCCGCGGACCTCTCGGGCACGGGCACGGCGCTCTACCTGCTGTTCGTGCTCGCGGTCGCGGTCTTCACCTACTCGATCTTCGTGCCCTTCCTCTTCGACGACGCCCCGGTGGTCACCCGCAACCAGCACCTCTGGAACCCCTGGAACGACCCGGCGACCTGGATCGAGCTGACCAAGCTCAACGTCAACCGCTGCCTGGTCAACTTCACCTTCTACTTCAACTTCAACCTCGCCGGCACGCCGACCACGCACCCCTACGAGCCCGCGGTGGCCTTCACCTGGTCCTACCACGTGGTGAGCATCGCCTTCCACGCGCTCAACGGGCTGCTGCTCTTCCTCCTCGTGCGCGGGCTCTTGCTCGCGCGGAGCGAGGTCCGGCCGGGCCTCGAGCACTGGGTCGCGCTCGCGGCCGCGGGGCTGTGGCTCGTGCACCCGGTGCACGTCATGGCCGTCAGCTACATCGCCCAGCGCTACGCGGTCATGGGGGCCAGCGCGTTCCTCGGCGCCTGCGTGTGCTACACCTACGCCCGCCTCCAGGCCAGCCGCGACCCCGAGCGCCCCGCCTACGGGCTGTGGGCCGGGACCCTGCTCTGCGTCACCGCCTGCGCGGTGACCAAGGAGAACACCCTCGTGATCCCCGGGGCGCTGTTCTTGATCGAGCTCGGCTTCTTCAAGGGCAAGCGCTGGTGGGCGCCGGCGGTGTGCATGGCGCCCTTCATGCTCGGCGGGCTGGTGCTCCTCGGCTACTACGGCCCCGCCAAGCTCGCGGGGCTGTGGTTCCCCGCCAAGTCTGCGGCCGGGGCGACCCGCTTCGAGTACTTCACCTCCCAGATCTACATCACCCTGCGCTACCTCAACCAGTTCCTGCTCCCGATCGATCAGACCGTGGAGCACGGCTTCCCGCACTCGGTGGAGACCGGCTGGCCGCACAAGGGCCTCGACGTGGCCTTCGCGTTCCTGGGCCACGCGCTGATCTGGGTCCTGGGCCTGAAGCTCCTCTTGCGCGGGCACCGCCTGATCCCGCTCGCGATCGGCTGGTACTACCTGACCCACGTGGTCGAGAGCTCGTTCATTCCGATCCTCGACCTGATGGTCGACCACCGGCTCTACCTCCCCAGCGCCCTGCTCCCGGCGGCCTTCGTCGTGGCCTGGGCGCGCTACTACCCCGAGCTCGAGGAGGCGGAGCCGCGCACCCGGGTGCTCATGCCCGTGGCCTTCACGCTCCTTGGGCTCGTGCTCGCCGCGGGCACCGTGGCGCGGATCCACACCTGGACGTCGTCGACCGGGATCTGGGAGGACACGATCGCCAAGCGCCCGAGCTGCGCGCGGGCCTACTCGAGCCTGGGCATGGAGCACCTCTACCGCGAGGAGTGGCTCGAGGCGGTCGGCCCGATCGAGGCCTCGCTCCAGCTCGGCGCGGTGCACGTCGAGGGCTGGAACAACCTGGGCAACGCCTACCTGAACCTCAAGGACTGGCGCTCGGCGGAGTACGCCCTGCTCAACGGGATCCGCGTGCACCAGCTCTCGCCCTCGGCCTCGGTGCGCTTCTGCTGGAACAACGTCGGCCTGGTCTACCGCAACATGGCGTTCAAGGGCGACCCGCAGCTCACCCCCGAGCAGAACAAGCTGCGGGAGAAGAAGCTGATCCAGGAGGCCGCCTACCGCTTCCGCCAGGCGATCCAGGTCGCGGCCTCCATGAACCGGCACTACGGCGTGGCCTGGATGAACCTGATCGACGCCGAGAGCGCGCTGCGCAAGCTGGCCGACACCCCCCAGGAGCGCACCGAGCACGCCAAGGCCGTGGTCGAGGCGCTCCGAGACTACGTGGAGGTCTCGATCCGGCAGAAGCTGCCCCCGGCCGCCACCTCGCTCATGCACGCCCTCGAGGCCTACCTCGCGCTGGGCCGCACGGCCGAAGGCATGCAGGCGGTCGAGCGCCTGGGCTTCCCCTACAACCCGCCCCAGCGCCTCGACCTGCGCGAGGCCTACGCGCGCGCGGCCCTCGCCGCGGCCATGGTCGGCGACCCGGGCGCGCGCGAGCTCCTCGCCCACGCGCACGAGGTCCTCGCCGGCGAGCAGCAGCGCTTCGACGAGCTCGCCGCCCGCGACCCGGGGGTCGACGCCGCGCTCGGCGCGCGCCTGCTCCTGCTGCGGATCCTGCTCGCCGAGGCGCTCGGCGAGCAGCAAGCGACCGAGGCGCTGACCCAGCAAGCCCTGGCCCTCGACCCCAAGCTCGGCGAGGAGCTCGCGAAGCTGCGCCAGACCTTCCGCCCGAAGTAGGGTCGGCCCCTTTATTTAGGCCTCGCAGCCCTCGAGGGACTGGAGCGCGAACTCGAGCGACTCGTAGTCGGCCTCGATCGCCTGCTGCAGCTCCTTGTGCTCGTAGATCAAGGGCACGCTGCGCTCTTGGTCCTCGAAGAAGCCCGGCTCGGCCATCAGCCCTTCGAGCTCGCTGACCCGCGCCTCGGCGGCCTCGATCTTGGTCTGCAGCTCCTCGGCCTTCTTCTCCCAGCGGCGCTGCTCCTTGCTCTTGCGGCTCGGCTTGCCGGGCTTGGCCTTGGGCTTCGGCTCCGCCTTGGGCTGCGGCTCGGCCTTGGGCTTCGGCGCCGCGGCCTCGCCGCTGCGCTCCCGGGCCTCCTGGGCCAGGCGCCAGCGGTACTGCTCGTAGTCGCAGGGGAAGTGCCGCGGGTGCCCGTCTTCGAGGGAGAGCACCGAGGTCGCCAGCCGGCGAATGAACTCGCGGTCGTGAGAGACGAACACGCAGGTGCCCTTGAACGCGTGCACCGCGCGGAACAGCAGGTCCTGGCTGTGGAGGTCGAGGTGGTTGGTCGGCTCGTCGAGCACCAGCAGGTTCGCGGGGCGCAGGAGCATGCGCGCGATCTTGAGCCGCGCGCGCTCGCCGCCCGAGAGCATGCCCACCTGCTTCTCGACGTCGTCGCCGCTGAACAGGAAGCAGCCGAGCACGCTCCGCGGGTTCACCGTGGAGTTGAGCGGCATGGAGGCCTGCATGACCTGCAGCAGGGTGTGGCTCGTGTCGGCGATGTCGTCCTCGTACTGCGAGAAGTACTGCACCGTCACGTTGTGCCCGCGCTTGATCTCGCCCGCCGTGGGCGCGTCGACCCCCGCGATCAGGCGTAGGAGCGTGCTCTTGCCCGCGCCGTTGACGCCGGTCACGACCAGCTTCTCGCCGTTCTCGACCTCGAGGTTCAGGCCCTCGAACACGGTCAGGTCGCCGTAGCGCTTGGTCAGCCCCTCGAGGCGGAGCGCGACGTGCCCGGCGCGCTCGGGCTCGGGGAAGCGCAGCTTCATCTTCGGCGGCTCGGGAGGCAGCTCGATCTTCTCGATCTTGTCGAGCTGCTTGATCCGGCTCTGGACGTTGCTGGCGGTGGTCGCGTTGGCGCGGTTCTTCTCGATGAACCGCTCCTGCTGCTTGAAGTAGCGCAGCTGCTGGGCGTGGGCCATGCGCAGCGTGCGCAGCCGCTCCTCGCGCTGGATCTCGTACTTCGAGTAGTTGCCGACGTAGACCTCGAGCCGTCCGCTCTCGAGCTCGAAGACCTTGGTCACCAGCGCGTCGAGGAAGAACCGGTCGTGGCTCGTGAGCAAGATCGTGCCGGGGAAGGTCTGGAGGAACTCGAGCAGCCACTCGCGGGTCTCGATGTCCAAGTGGTTGGTCGGCTCGTCGAGCAGCAGCAGGTCGGGCTGCATCAGCAGCAGCCGGCTGAGCTGCACGCGCATCAGCCACCCACCGGAGAGCTTGTTGAGCGCGCCGTTCATGCGCTCCTGCGAGAAGCCGAGCCCGTGCAGGATCGTGCGCGCCTTGGCCTCGGCCGAGTAGCCGCCGAGCTCCTCGAAGCGAGCCTGCGCGCGCCCGTAGGCGTTGAGCACCTTCTCGTCCTCGGGGCGCTCGCCCAGCTCGGCCAGCAGGCGCTCGATCCGGGTCTCGAGCTGCGCGAGCTCGGGGATCCCCGAGAGCACCTCGGCCACCACCGAGGTCTCCTCCTTGGGGGGGGCCACGTCCTGGGCGAGGTAGCCCACGGTCCGCCCCTTGCCCAGGTTGACCTCGCCGGCCTCGCCCGCGGCTTCGCCCATGATCACGCGAAACAGCGTCGACTTGCCCTGGCCGTTGCGGCCCGCGAGGGCGACCCGCTGGCCAGCCCCCAGGCGGAACGACACGTCGTTGAAGATCGCGCGCCTCCCGAAGCGGAGCGTAAGTCCCTGTACGTCGAGCATGGTCGGGATCTTAAGGGACGAAGCGCGCGCCCCGGACGCCAAAAACTCGGCCTCCCGCGCCGAGCTCAGGGACCCGCGGCAAGGAAGGCCCGGTTCTAGTTGCCACGGCCCCGAGACGGACTAACCTATGCCCACGAAAGCGAGCGATCCCATGAAGATCGGGGTTCCGGCAGAAGTCAAAGACAACGAACACCGGGTGGCCATGGTGCCCGCCGGCGTGGACGCCCTCGTGCGCGCTGGCCACGAGGTCATGATCGCCACCGACGCGGGCATGGGCTCGGGCATGACCGACGAGGAGTTCGTCAAGGCCGGGGCCAAGATCGCTCCCGACAACCCCTCGGTCTACGCGTGGGCCGACATGATCGTGAAGGTCAAGGAGCCCATGCCCCAGGAGTACGGCCTGATCCGCAAGGGTCAGATCGTGTTCACCTACTTCCACCTCGCCGCGTCGCGGCCCCTGACCGAGGCCATGATCAAGAGCGGCGCGACCTGCGTCGCCTACGAGACGATCGAAGACCGGCAGGGTCGCCTCCCGCTCTTGACCCCCATGAGCGAGGTCGCGGGACGCATGGCGATCCAGCAAGGGGCCAAGTACCTCGAGAAGCCCATGGAGGGCCGCGGGATCCTCCTCGGCGGCGTGCCCGGCGTCGAGCCGGCCTACATCGTGGTCCTCGGCGGCGGGATCGTCGGGGCCAACGCGGCGCGGATCGCGGCGGGCTTCGGCGCCAACGTCGCGGTCATGGACGTGAACCTCGATCGCCTGCGCTACCTCGACGACGTCATGCCGCCCAACGTGACCACCGTGTTCTCGACGGCCTACGGCGTGCACGAGCAGGTCAAGCGCGCCGACCTCGTGATCGGCGCGGTGCTGCTCTCGGGGGCGCGCGCTCCGACCCTCGTCCCCCGCGCCTACCTCAAGGACATGAAGCCTGGCTCGGTGATCGTCGACGTCGCCGTCGACCAGGGTGGCTGCGTGGAGACCACGAAGCCCACGACCCACGCCGATCCGATCTACATCGTCGACGGCGTCGTGCACTACTGCGTCGCCAACATGCCCGGCGCCGTAGGCCGCACCTCGACCTACGCGCTGACCAACGCGACCCTGCCCTACGCGATCCGGATCGCCGAGCAGGGCGTGGCCGCCCTCGCCCAGAACGACCCGGGCTTCGGCCTCGGGGTCAACGTCCACGCGGGCAAGATCACCTGCAAGCCCGTCGCCGACTACTTCGAGCTGCCCTACGCCCCGCTCGCCGAGGTCCTCGGCTAATCCGCCAGGCGCTACGTCAACCAAGCAAGAGCGCGCGGCGAGGCCCAAGAGCCTCGCCGCGCGTTTTTCCACCGGTCCCCTGGTGGAGTGTCTTGCTTAGTCCTGGCCAGGGCGCTCGAACTGGATCGCGAGCTCCTCGGAGACCTCGGGGCGCTCGGAGCTGTGCTCGGAGGTGAGCTTCAGGCCGTCCTTGACCTTGAAGCCCCAAGCCTTGAGCAGCGGGACCGGGTTCAAAATGATGTCCTTCCCGCGGGCGGCGCGCTTGGCGATCATGCCCGAGGTGCCGATGTAGGTGACCACGCCCTTCTCGACGCGAATGTGACCGTTCCACATGAGCTGCTGGCCGCGGGCCAGGGCGGGGTTGGTCAGGATCAAGTTCGGCGTGGCCGAGTGCCGGCGGTTGGCGGGGAGGCCGTGCAGCGAGCCGTCGCTGAGGATCGCGACGTTGCTCGACCAGCGGTTACCGCTCGGGCCGCGCGACTTGCGCACCTCGTCGAGGCCGAACTCCTGGAGCAGGTCACGCTGCGGGTGCCACATGATGGAGGACGCGCTCACCGGGTAGGACAGCTCGTCGTACTCCGAGCTGATCGAGCCGGTGCCGCCCACGACCTCCGCGAACAGCGCGCGCTGCCCGTCTTGCCCCGACTTGCGCAGGTGGGTGGCGGTGTCGCTCATGTCGGCCGCGAGGGCCTGCGGCGTGATCTCGGTCCAGGCGAAGGCCATGTTCTCGGTGGCCGGCGAGATCGAGGGGTAGTGGCTGTAGATCCGCTCGCCGTCGCTGTTGGTGTCGTCGGGGTCGTAGACCGCGGCGCCGTTGAGCTTCGCGGTCACGATCACGTCGCGCACGGCCTTGGGGATCGCGGTCCCGCCGTAGGTCGTGCCCCCGGCGAGGAGCGCCTTGGAGTTGTCGAAGAGGTTCGCGTTGTAGATCACGTCTGCGGCGTGCTCGGCGACGCCCGCCTCGAGCTTGAAGTCGGGTCCGCCGATCACCTCGCCCCGCAAGGCGTCACGGAGCACGACCATCTCGCGCTCGCTCACCCGGGCTCCAGAGGCCTGCACCGCGGCGTCGAAGTCGGCCTTCGAGAGCGACCCGTCGAGGGTCAGGCGCCGAATGATCCTCACGATCGTGTTGTCTGGGTTGGTGTCGGGGGCGACCACCGGCGTGGTGCTCGGGTCGAGGGCAGGGGCGATGCCTTCCTGACCGAAGAGGGGGGCGCCCGCGAGGAGCAAAGCAGGGATCGTCTTGATCAGGAACTTCATGGGGGGGACCTTCGTGGTTCGGTCTCGTATCACTCTCGACCGTCCCACTCGCACGTCCCGTTCCCAACTGCTCCGGGAATAAATGAGACTTAAACGATCCGTATACGGTTCACCCTTCTCCGAACCCCAGTTCTGGTTGCTCCGGTAGGACGAAAGAGTGCGGCATACGGGCACGTTCCATGAAACGCTCCCGGTCGAGGTCGCAGGCTGGGCCTCCGCGCTCGTAGTCCCGACACACCTGCGGGCGGCGGGGGTAGATCGCGCAGGCAAAGCGCCCCTCGTGGAGCTCGAGGTTCACGCAGCGCCCGCGCCGCATGCGCATGAAGCAGCGCGTCCCGCGGAACTCGGTGAGCGCTCGCTGCTCGCTGGGGGTCAGCCGCGCGTGATCTTCGCCGCTGAGGGGCACGTGACCGGGAGAGTCCGAGCAGCAGCACGCCCCGCAGAGCTGACAGTCGAGTTCGGCAGCAGACATGCCCCGTTTCTACCCGGATCCGGTCGGCGCCGCGCGTGAATTCGTCGCGCTCGCGCGCCGTCGGTCAGCCCGGGCTAAGATCCCTGGGGTGAGGGGTGTTCCGTGGCCAGAGACCGCGGCAGCTACAAGGAGCAGCGACGGGACCGCGACGGCGAGGCTGCGCGTGAGAGCCCGGAGGACGAAGACATGTTCTTCGGAGCCTCGCCGAGCGAGAAGGCTGCGCTGCGCCAGACCAAAGAGCCGAAGAAGATGAAGCTCGCCGAGCTGAACCTCAACGCGGTCGACCGCGACAAGCTCGGCGCCCCGGAGAAGGTCGGCGAGAACATGCGCCTGATCGATATCGCCATGAGCGACACCGATCCGCCGCCCGCGCCCCGTCCACGCCCCGCCGCGCCCGCCTCCACCGGCCGACCCGCCCGCCCGGCGGCGCCGGCCCCGGAGCCGGATCCGCCAGCGCGCCGCACGCCAACCGACTACGTCCCGACCGGCGAGCAGGGCCAGGTCCAGGGCAAGCTGCACGTGCTGCTCCCCTGGCGCAACCGCCTGGAGCGCGCGGCGTGGGTGCTCGCCGTGCTGATCGCCGCAGCGGGGCTCGCGCTGCCCTTGGCCCTGCCTGCGCTGCACCCCGAGCTCGCGGTCGCCGCCGCCGCCGAGCGCGAGTCCGACCTCGACCCCTGGGGCCACGCCTGGGACGCGCGCGACGTGGGCGAGTTCTCCCTCGGACCCGACGGGGTCCAGAGCGCCGACGACCTGCAGCGCCCGGCCCCCGCGCCGGGCGGGCTCGCCCACTGGGCTTCGTGGGGACGCGAACTCGCGCTCCTGCTCGCCGGGGGTCTGGTGTGGTTGGCCTCGACCCTCAGCCTGACCCTCGATCTACGCTCCCCGAGCCGCGTGGTGGAGGCCGTGCGCGCGGCCTTGCTGGCGAGCCTGCCCGCCCTGCTGGGCGCGGGCGCGATCCTGTGGGGCGCCGACCAGGGCCAGGCCTGGGGCGTCCCCGACCCCCCCGAGTCCTTGCGCA
>JAGQRJ010000724.1 GCA_020425635.1 Planctomycetota bacterium
CTGCGAATCCTCCGCGTCCTCGGCGCCTCCGCGTTGAATCCCTCCGTCCGGGTCAGAGACGAAGACGGATCCCCAAGCGGGTCGTGCCTTACCCACCCGCGCCCCAACCCCTTCCCACCCGTGGCGGCCCTGCGCTTGCATTGCACTCCGCTGGGCGGGGGGAGGGCGGGTGTCGCGTGT
The DNA here is from genome assembly GCA_020425635.1 of Planctomycetota bacterium. Lineage (GTDB taxonomy): Bacteria > Planctomycetota > J058 > J058 > J058 > JAGQRJ01. The sequence goes on from JAGQRJ010000724.1 coordinate 181, forward strand.
CGAGCAAGCAGAAGCTGGTCGTGTTGTTGGTCGTGGTCGTCGGAGGCGCGGTGGTCGGAGGGTTGCCCTTCGCGCGCGCCATGCATTACCGGATCGCGTGCGAGAAGGTCCTGAACCGGGTCGCGGCGCGCCCGAGCCCCGCGGCGGTGTTCGCGCTGCCGGAGGAGCTGCGCAAGCTCGCGGCCGGGTCGGGGATCGACCCCGCGGGGGTCGAGGTGCGGGTCGCCCTGCGCCGGGTCGGCTTCGTCGAGGCGCCGGCTTATCGCCTCCAGGCCTACACGCACCACGGCAGGTGGAACGACGCGATCGTGGCGGTGGTCGACAACGACCACGTGTCCGAGGACTACCTCCTCGAGCTCGGGCGTGGCGGGGTCGAGCTCCTCGGCATGCCCGAGGAGGCGGCCCTCGCGGGGCAGGGCGAGGAGTGAGCCGGGGTCAGGCGGGGCTGAGGTCTCCGAGGGTGGCGAGGGCCTCGAAGCGGTAGCCGGCCGCCTCGATCCGCTCGCGGCCGCCGGCCTCGCGGTCGACCATGCACCACACCCCGAGCACCTGGGCCTGCTCGGCGACGCGCTCGGCGGCCTTGAGCACGGAGCCGCCCGAGGTCACGACGTCCTCGACGAGCACCACTCGGTCCTCGGGGGTCAGGCTCGCGCCCTCGATCGCCTTGCCGAGGCCGTGCTCCTTGGGGGCGCCGCGCACGTAGACGAGCTTGAGCGGGACCCCGGCCTGGGCGGCGAGGACGCCGGCGGCGGAGACGAGGGGGCAGGCGCCGGTGACGGGGCCGGCCACGCAGGTGGCGCCCCAGGCCTGGGCCATGGCCAGGATCGCGCGGCCGAGGAGCAGCGAGCCCTGGGGGTCGAGGCTCACGCGGCGGCCGTCGACGTAGACGTCGCTGGTGGCGCCGGAGGCGAGCTGGATCGGGGCGCCGCGAGACACGCTCCGGCGCAGGTGGTCGAGGAGTTCGGCGTTGCTCATGGGGTGATCTTACGCGCTGACGGGGGAGGGGTAGAATTCCCGGGGAGGGGGCGTCTGCATGGCTGCGCTGAAGACCCAAGACAGCGAGCTGGTCGAGCTCGGCGGGGTGTGGGTCGCGCGCAGTGTGCCCGGGCTCTACCAGCGCTGGGTGGCGGCCAACGCCTACGAGCGCGCTTGCTACCGCCGGGTGGGCGGGGAGTGGCAGGGCGTGACCGCCCTCGAGCAGGCGCAGGCGGTCGAGCGGCAGGCCCGAGGGCTGGTGGCGCTCGGGATCGAGCCCGGCGATCGGGTGGGGATCCTGGCCGAGACCTCGCCCGAGTGGCTGGTGGCCGACCAGGCGATCCTGCACGCGGGGGCGGTCACGGTCGGGGTCTACCCCACGCTCCTCGGCCCGCAGGTGGCCTACCAGCTCGACCACGCGCGGGTGCGGGTGCTCTTCGTCTCCGACCCGGCGCAGCTGACCAAGGTCCGCGCGATCCGCTCCGAGGTCCCGAGCCTGCTCAAGATCGTGATCTTCGACCCGGGGTTGGCGGGGGAGCTCGTCGACGCGATCCCCGTGGGCGAGCTCGAGGCCCTCGGCGAGGACGTCGAGCCGGCGGAGGTCGAGCGCCGCTGGCGCGCGCTGGGCCCCGACGACCTCGCGACCCTGATCTACACCTCGGGGACGACCGGGCAGCCCAAGGGGGCCGAGCTGACCCACGGCAACCTCACGTTCACCGCCGAGGCGGCGTCGGCGGCTTACCCGCCGGGGACCGACGAGCGGACGGTGGTCTTCTTGCCCCTGGCGCACGCGCTCCAGCGCTGGCTGTGCTACGCGGGGCTGACCCGCAGCGGGGCGCTCTACTTCTCCCAGTCGCACCACACGATCATGGACGACATTCGCTCGGTGGAGCCGAGCCTGCAGGTCTCGGTGCCGCGGATCTGGGAGAAGGTCCACGCGCGGATCCTCGAGCGCGTGGCCAGCGCGCCGATCCACCGTCAGCGCTTGTTCCACTGGGCGCTCGGGGTGGGCAAGCGCACGCTGCCCTACCGCGCGCGCCAGCGCCCGCTCCCGCTGCGGCTGAGGGTGCCCGCGGCGGTGGCGCGGCGGGTGGTGTGGCAGCCGCTGCGCACGCGCCTGTTCGGCTCGCGGCTGAGCTGCCTCAGCTCGGGCGGCGCGCCGATCGCGCTCGCGCTGCTCGAGTTCTTCCTCGCGCTCGACATTCTGATCCTCGAGGGCTGGGGGCTGACCGAGACCGCCGCGCCGGCCACGATCAACCGGCCGGGGGCGTTTCGCCTGGGCAGCGTGGGCCAGCCGCTGCAGGGGGTCGAGGTCCGCGTCGCCGAGGACGGCGAGCTCCTCGTCCGCGGGCCCGGGGTGTTCCGCGGCTACCACCTCGACCCCGCCGCCACCGCGGAGGCCTTCGACGCCGAGGGCTTCTTCCGCACCGGCGACATCGGCACGATCGACGCCGACGGCTTCGTGCGGATCACCGACCGCAAGAAGAACCTGCTGGTCCTGGCCAACGGGAAGAACCTCGCGCCTCAGCCCCTGGAGAACCACTTCAAGCAGATCCCGCTCGTCGCCGACTGCGTCGTGGTCGGCGACAACCGGCCCTACCTCACCGCCCTGTTCGTGGTCGACCTCGAGGAGGCCGCCGCCTGGGCGCGGGCGCGGGGCACGGTGCTCCCCGGCGACCTGGGCGAGGTGGTCGAGCTCTCGGCCCTGCGCGCGAGCCTCGACGAGGCGGTCGCCGAGCGAAACCGCGGGCTGCCGCGCTTCGAGCAGCTCAAGCGCTGGACCCTGCTCGCCGAGCCGTGGACGGTGGAGAACGGCTCGCTGACCCCGACCCTCAAGACCAAGCGGCGGGTGATCCTCGCGCGCAACCGCGCGGCGGTGGAGGCCATGTATGCCAACGCCTAGGCCCTGGGCTCCCGCGCTGCTCGCGCTCGCCCTCCTCGCGGGGGCGGCCGCCCCGAGCCGCGCCCAGGAGGAGGTGAGCGCGGTCACGCTCACGGTCAGCGGGATCGGCGGCCCGGAGCTGCGGGCCAAGCGTCGTCGCTTCCTCGCGGTCAACGCGACCCTCGAGAACCGGGGCGCGGTCGCCGCCGACGGCGTGCTGCGGGTCTACCTGACCCAGGGCAAGGACGACCCGCGGCCCTACCACAACCTCTACTACGAGCTCGCGGTGCCCCTCCCGCCTGGGGGGCGGCGGCGCGAGACGGTCTACTACTACTGCCAGGAGGACGAGCCCGAGGACCGGCTGTGCGTGAGCTACCAGCCCGACGAGGGCCTCGCGCCGCCGCCCGTGTTCCCCCAGGTCGCCTTCCAGGACGAGAGCCTGCACCTGCTCGCGGTCTCGTCGCACGACTTCGCGGCGGGGCGCGCGCTGCGCGAGGCCTTCTGCTTCGAGCCCCGGGCGGCGCGCCCCGTGAGCCTCTCCCACGGCGTGCTCGAGCTCCTGCCTCGGCACCCCATGGGCTACGAGTCGGTGGACGTGGTCGTGGCCTCCGACGTCGAGCCGGAGGCCCTCGATCGCCAGCAGGTCGCGGCCCTCGAGGCCTGGGTCTCCGGCGGGGGGACCTTGCTCCTGCTGAGCACCGGGCGCGCCGGAGAGCGCGACGTCTCGCCGCTGCGCGACCTCTATCCGGTGGTGAGCCTCCCGGGTCAACCCCTCGCGCCGCGCTCGCTGAAGCCGCTCGAGCGGCTGGCCCCCGCGCTCACGCCGCTCCCCCAGCGCGTGGGCGGCGCGGGCGCGCCGCTGGCCGCGGAGCTCGTGCCCGTGGAGCGGGTCAAGCCGCGCACCGGGGCCGAGGTGCTCGCCGGCGACGCGCAGACGCCCTTGATCGTGCGCCAGCGACGGGGCACGGGGACGGTGCAGTTCCTCGCGTTCAGCGTCGCCGGTCGCGCGCTGAGCGAGTGGGGCGGGCGCGCGTGGTTGCTCGCGTCGCTCCTGCCCTCGCCCGACGACGTCGTGCTCCCGAGCGAGGAGGTGCGCCCGGCGCCGCCGCTCGAGGAGCTGCTGCGCAACCTCTCCGAGGCGATCGAGAGCCTGACCCCGCCCTCGGTGTTCTTGATCGCGCCCTTGATCCTGGGCTACGTGATCCTGGTCGGGCCGGTGGGCTACGTCGTGCTCTCGCGGCGCAAGCTCCTGCGCTGGGGGCTGGCCGTGGGCTCGGCGGTGTCGTGCGCCTTCGCGCTCGGCTTCCTCGCGCTGAGTTGGGCCCACAAGAGCGACCAGGCGGTGACCACCCAGATCGGGGTGATCGACCTCTCGGCCACCGAGGGCGACCCCTCACGGCTCGACCTGCTGAGCGGGCACTTCTCCACCGAGCGCGGGCTGATCGCGGCGACGGCGCCCGAGGAGAGCTTGCTCGCGCCGATCGCCCTGCAGCAGACGTCCTCGCGCGACGCGCGCGTGCACCAGGACCCGCAGGCGCCTGGCCTCGACGGGGTCGCGAGCGCCACCTGGTCGCTGCGGCGCTTTCGCCTGCGTCGCATGCAGGACTTCGGCTTCCTCGAGGCCGACCTCGAGCTGCGCGACGGGCTGCTGCGGGGCACGCTGCGCAACAACTCCGACCTGACCCTCCCGGGGGTGGCCCTGCTCACCGACTTCGGCTGGCTCGACCTCCCCAAGCAGCTCGAGCCGGGGGCGGTGTGCGAGGTCAACGGGACCTTGACCCACTACTCGCCCCAGCGGATCTCGCGCCTGCTCGCGGGGGAGGTGCGCGGCCAGGGCAAGCGCTACAGCGTGCACTACGGCAAGGGCAGCGGCGACAGCTACGGCGGCAACGTGTCCCAGCGGGTGGAGGCCACGGTCCGCGAGCGCATGGAGCGCTTGATCGCCCCCCAGCTCGGGCTGCGCTGCCTCGTCGTGTCGTGGCTCCACGAGGCGCCGCCGGGGATCCGCTTCGGCGCCGAGGGCGACGCGGCCTTCGAGCGCACCCTCGTGCTCTGCCCCGCCGAGGTGCGCCTGGCGGGGGGCGCGCACCGGGTCCAGAACTGGACCCCGCGCGTCGCGGGGGGCGTGAACTGGTACTCCGCCTCCGACGGGATCGGCTCGCCCCCCGTGCTCGAGGCGCCCGAGGGCAAGGGCACCTCCTACGTCGACCTCTGCTGGCGGATCGTGCCCGGCGCCGAGCGCGGCCTGGCGCTGAAGAACGCGACCCTGCGCTGGCGGCTGACCGAAGAGCCCTTCGAAGACAAGGTCTCGAGCTTCAGCGCGTGGGACCCGCGACGCGGCACCTGGCAGCCCCTCGTCGACCTCAAGAAGGCCGTGCGGACCCAGAGCGGCGACTTCGTGTGGCCCGAGCCCGGCGGGCTGGGGAGCCTCGCGCCGTTCTTCGACCCGACCTCGGGGCAGCTGATCCTGCGCGTGCAGTCGAGCGCGGACACCCTCGTGTTCCCCAAGCTGGAGCTCGAGGGCGGGCTGGTCGTCGACCCGGAGTAAGTCGAGCTCGGCCGGGGCTGCGCGGCCCGAGCCCGCTCAGCGGTGGACGCGCCAGCCGATCGGGAGCACCTGCGGGGGGAGCTTGGTGCGCTTCTCGGCCAGGGTCTGCCGGCACTCCTGGGGGGTGGTGCAGCCGAGGAGGGTCGGCAGCAGGGCCTTGGCGCGCTCGGCGCGCTGCTCGTAGGCGCGGCGGACCCGCAGCGCGAGGTCTGGCACCTCGCTCAGCCCGAGGCGCGCGAGCTCCGCCTCGATCCAGTCGAGGCGCTCGACCTCGTGCAGGAAATACACGAGCGCGGTGCTCACGCTGGGGCTGCCCATGCGCTCGAGGGTCAGGTAGGTCTCGGTGTCGACGAGGTAGGTGTTCAGCCCGCCGCGCGGGAGGTCCTGGGCGTCGAGCTCGAAGAACAGCCCGACCTGGCCGAGGCGGATCTGGTCGCCGGGGCTGACGAAGGCGTGGGTCAGCTTCGCGCCGTTGACCTGCGAGCCGAAGCTGCTGCCCTCGTCGGAGAGGAAGAAGCGCTCGTGGAGGCGGTGCAGCGTGGCGTGCAGGCGCGAGACCGAGCGGTTGCTCAGCGGGAGCGCGCACTCCTCGTCGCGGCCCATGGTGAACGCCTCCCCGGTGCCCACGGGCACCGCGAGCTGCTGGGGCTCGCCCTCGACCACGCGCAGCCGCGCCCGAGGCTCGGGCTGGCGGATCACGACCTGCGGGACGCAGCGCTCGTGCTCGCGCAGCCACCACGCCAGCCAGTCGTCTGCGCTCGTGAAGGTCTCGCCGGTGGCCGCCTGCAGGCGCTCGATCGCGCGCTCGCGGCGCTCGTCGAGGGTCGCCCCGACCTCGGCCAGGACGTCGGCGGTGAGCGGCCCGAGCACCGGCTGCAGGTCGCGCACGCGGTCGAGCTGGGGCGGGTCGGGGGCCAGGTCTTCGAGCAGGGTCAGGATCGCGTGGCCGTCGGCCGCCTCGCGCAGGGCGTTGACGATCGGGGTCGCGGCCTCGATCCGGGTGCGCGTGAGCGCCGCCTCGGGGGCGACGGCGCCGCCCACGAAGCGCAGCTCGACCTTGCCCACCAGGACCACGTCGCCTTCGTAGACCTGGCGCGCGGTGACCCGCAGCCCGCCGACGAAGGTCCCGTAGGTGCTCCCCAGGTCGCGGATCACGAAGCGCGGGCCGTCGCGCTCGATCACCGCGTGCTTGCGCGACACGGTGGGGTGCGAGAGCGCGACCTCGCACTCGGGGTCGCGGCCGATCGAGAACGACGAGCGGCCGAGAAGCTCGTATTCGGTGTGGCCGGCGTCGTCGATCAGGCGCGGGACCTCCACCGGCTCGCCGTCGAGCACCCGCTGCAGGTCGCGCGCCGCCGCCCCCGCGTCGGGGTAGCGGTGGCGGCGGTCGGTGGCCATGAGCTGCAGCACCACCCGCTGCAGGTCGGGGCTGATCGCGGGCTCGATCTGACGGGGCGGGGTGAAGGTCCCCTCGAGGATCAGGCGCGCGACGTCCTTGCGGGTGCTGCCCGAGAAGGGCGGCTCGCCCACGAGCAGGTGGTAGAGCGTGGCGCCGAGGGCGTAGAGGTCGCAGCGCTTGTCGATCGGTCGCCCGCGCCACTGCTCGGGGGCCATGTAGGTCGGGGTCCCCAGGAGCTGCCCGGGTTGGGTCAGCCCCATGTCGGCGCCGAGGTCCTTGGCCAGGCCGAAGTCGACGATCCGCACCTCGTCGGAGTCTTCGGTGACGAGGATGTTCCCCGGCTTGATGTCCCGGTGCACGATCCCTTCTTCGTGCACCGCCTCGAGGCCGAGGGCCACGTCGCGCGCGTAGCGCGTCGCCTCCTCGGGAGGCAGGCTCCAGCGCTCGGCGAGCATGCGCTCGAGGGACAGCCCGCGCACGTACTCCATGACGATGTACGGCTCCTGGGCGCTGTCTTCCTCGACGCACACGTCGATCACGGTCACCACGTTGGGGTGGTTCGAGAGCCGCTTGAGGACCTCGCCCTCCAGGCGGAACCGGCGGCGGGTGGTCTCCTTCACGGACTGCCCGGGAGAGAGGAACTTGAGTACGACCTGGTCTTCGTCTTCGTCGGCGCCCACGCGGTCGGCGAGGTAGATCATGCCCATGCCGCCGCGGCCCAGGCGCAGGGTCACCTTGTAGCCGGAGTAGACCTTGCCCAGCTTGCTGGGCACGAGCATGGTCGTCGCGCCCCGCGGGGGAGCGAAGCCGAGCTCCAGGAGCTGGGCGCGGTCGAGGATCCCCAGCCGGTGCAGGAACATGGGCAGCGGCTCTTTGGGGCCCACGTTGAGGTAGTTGCGCAGCGCTTCGCGCGCCTGGGCCTCGTTGAGGTAGCCCCGCTCGACGATCTCGGCGATGTTCGACTTGGCTTCCGCGGTGTCTATGTGGGACATACCGGATTCTAGCCAAGGACCCTCACGCCTCGCTCCCGGGCCTGCAGACCCGCTCGAAGTGACTGATTAAAAGGTGTTTACGCCTGCGCTTCGCCCGCGAGGTGGCGGGCGAGGGCGAGCAGGGTGCAGGGCGAGCTGCCCTCGGCCTTGTTGTTCACGATCACGAGGGTCGAGCTCGACTCGCGGATCACCGCCGCGACCTGTTCGCGGGTCTCGGGGTCGGGGCGCGCGAGGCGGTCGAAGGGGGCGAAGGCCTCCTTCGCCGCGGCGTAGCTCAGGCCGCGCGCGAGCATCCAGCGCAGCACCGTCGCGCCGTCGCCGCGCGGGCCCACCGCGCGCCACTGCTCGAACACCGGCGGCATGCTCGGGTGGGCGGTCAGGCAGTGGCGCACCCCGACCCCGGCGAGGCGGTCGAGGTAGCGCGGGCCGAAGAGCCCGCGGTTGCGCAGCTCGACCGCGTAGGGCAGGCCCTCGGGGAGCGCGGCGAAGAAGGCCTCGAGTCGCCGCAGGACGTCGCGCGCGCCGCCCGCGAGGCCGACGTCGAAGGGCGGGAACTGGAACAAGAGCACCCCGAGCTTGGGGCCGAGGCCGGCGCGCGCGGGCTCGACGACGTGCTCGCGGGCGTAGACCGGGTCGAGGAAGCGGGGGTTGCGCTGCCCGCTCGCGGCGCCCTGGGTCAGCGCGGGCACGACGCAGTCCTGGTGCGCCTTGACCAGGAAGCGGAAGTCCGCCGGGACCTGCGCCGCGTAGTCCGCGAACACGTCCGGCGCCACGGGCCCGTAGAACGTGCGGTCGACGCCGACGGCGCGCAGCAGCGGGTGCTGGGCGTAGGCGCGCAGGCCGTGGCGCGCGAGGTCGCGGGAGCTGGCTTCGCGGTCGTAGACGACCCCGGCCCAGCCCGGGAACGACCACGACGAGGTGCCCAGGCGCAGGCCGGGCGGGAGCGCGCGCGCGAGCTCGGCGTGCGCCTGCGCGGCGGGCGCGGGGCCGAGGCCTGCGGGCTCGGGGTCGACCCCCGCGAACAGCGGAAGCTGGCCGCTCACCGCGGGCGGATCAACCCGCGAGACCCAGCCAGCGCCGGAGGAGGTTGGGCTTGGGCGGGCCGTGGGCCGCGGGGTCGAGGAGGGTCGCTTCGTGGTCGGCGATCGCCTCGAGGGCGTCCGACTGGGTGCGGGTGGCCGCGAGCTGCCAGTCGGCGTCGGCCTCCACCGCCTCCCGGCGCGCCGTCGCGCGCGCGGCGCAGATCGCCTCGACCGCCGCTGCGCTGTCGCGCGACCAGTCGGCGCCCGCGGGGTGTTCGCTCTGCCCGACCTGCTCGCTCAGCTTGCGCAGCCACTCCACCTTGTGGACGGCCGCCTCGAGCTGACGCACGCTGGGGCCGTGGGCCGAGAAGGTCCGGGTCAGGCGCGTGGAGTTGGCGGGGGTGCGGCCCATTTGGGAGTCGTGCTCTTCGCAGCGCTGGGCGCAGAGGGTGCGGTCCTGGTCGGCGCTCAGCGCGCCGCGCTCGACGAGGAGCGTGCCCAGGCGGATCCGCTCGCGCTGGGTCGCGAAGCGCAGCTTCTGGTCTTCGAGGGCCTGCTCGAGGGCGGCGGGGTCGACCCAGCCGAGCTCGAGCACCAGCCGCGCGTAGGCCTTGTCCGAGCGTCGCAGGCTGCGGAAGCGGAGGTGGCCCTGGAGCCGGCGCAGGCGCCGCATGCTCAGGTGCCCGCGCTGCACCGCGAGGTCTTCGGCGCGGCGGCGGGTCGCGCTCGCCTCGCGCAGCAGCGCGCGGGCGATCCCTGGATCGAGGTAGCCCCGGTCCACGGCGAGTTTGAGGAAGGCGCGGTCGTCGCGCTCGACTTGGGACGTTGCTCTTTGCACGGAGGGTCTCCGTGCAGGTCGCATGCCATCGTTTTCTGGACGCCCGGGCAAAGGTTAGGACCAGCGCTCCAACGAGGAACGGGTGAGGACACTCAAATGAGACGTTCACGGCTGTCGGGAGTGCACGCTAAGTTCTGTTCCTGTGGTCACGTTGCGCTACGACCGGGGGACGCTGTTGGTTGAGGGGTTGGACCCTGCCGAGGCGGTCTGTGTGCCGGAGGCTCGCGAAGACGCGCGGGTCGGCGGGGCGCTGCGCGCGCCGGCGCACCACTACCACCTCGTGGTCCGCAGCCTGGTCGCCCGCGGCGTGGCCTACGCCGACGAGGCGCGCGCGTACGCCACGGTGGACCTGCCCCCGCCCGAGCACACGCCGCGCCCGTATCAGCAGGCGGCCGTCGACGCCTGGCGCGCGAGCTCTCGCCGCGGCCTGGTGGTGCTCCCCACGGGCTCGGGCAAGACCCTCGTCGCGGCGCTCGCGATCCGCGACGCCGGGCGCGCGGCCCTGGTCGTGGTGCCCACGATCGACCTCCTGCACCAGTGGCACGACGTGCTCGAGGGTCACTTCGGCGGCCCGATCGGCGCGGTCGGCGGCGGCGAGCACCGGGTCGAGCCGCTGACGGTGATCACCTACGACTCCGCCTACCTGCACCTCGAGCACCTGGGCGCCCGCTTCGGGCTGGTGGTGTTCGACGAGGCGCACCACCTCAGCGCGCCGACCTACCAGCAGGCGGCTGCGCTGAGCCTCGCGCCCTACCGCCTGGGCCTCACCGCCACGCCCAACGAAGCGCACGCGGGGCGGATCGCCGAGTTGATCGGGCCGCTGGTGTTCCGCCGCGAGATCGGCGACCTGGCCGGCGACGTGCTCAGCAGCTACGAGACCGTGACCCTGCGCGTGCCCTTGAGCCCCGAGGAGCGCGCGGCCTACGAGGCGGCGCGGGGCACCTACCGCCGCTTCGTCGAGGACAAGGGGATCCGCCTCGGCGGGCCCTTCGGCTGGAGGCGCTTCCTCGAGGCGACCAGCCGCAGCCGCGAGGGGCGCGCGGCCTTCCTCGCCTGGCGCGAGCAGCGGCGTCTGTCCATGGGGGCCGAGGCCAAGTTCGCCCAGCTCGAGACGATCCTCGCGCGGCACCGCGGCGAGCGGGTGGTGGTGTTCACCAACGACAACGAGACGGCCTACGCCGTCTCGCAGCGCTTCCTGGTCCCCGTGATCACCCACCAGACCCGGGGCCCCGAGCGGCGCGCGATCCTCAGCGGGCTGCGCGAGGGGACCCTGCCGGTGGTCGCGACCAGCCGGGTGCTCAACGAGGGGGTCGACGTGCCCGAGGTCAGCGTGGGGGTGGTGCTCTCGGGCACGGCCACGGTGCGCGAGCACGTGCAGCGTCTGGGCCGGATCCTGCGGCCCGGGGAGGGCAAGCACGCGATCCTCTACGAGGTCGTCGCCGCGAGCACCGCCGAGGAGGCGACCAGCGACCGGCGGAGGGATCACGATGCTTACCGCTGACCTGCTGCAGGCCAAGGTGCGCAAGGGGGTGGTCGAGCCGCGCTACCTGCCGACGGAGGGGCCCGAGGCCGCCGGCTGGCAGGAGCTCGCTCAGGCCTTGATCGACACCTACGTGGCCCACGTGGGGCAGCCCCGGCACGCCCTCGAGCAGGCCCTCGACGACCTCACCGCGGGTCGCCCGGACTTCAAGGTCTGCAAGGGGTTCCGCAAGCTGCTCGACGACCGCTCGGACTGGGCGGGCCTGACTCCCGCGGTCGCGGCCGAGCGGCGTCAGGCGCTGTTCGCGCGCGCCGCGGCGCTGCGCGCGGCCGGAGCCTTCGACCGCGCCCAGGCCCTGCGCGAGGCCGCGGCGGAGCTCGGGGTCGAGGAGGCCGAGCTCGAGGGCTCGCTCTACGGCGACCTCAAGCTCAACGAGCTCTTACGCGCGCACGAGCCCTGGAGCGCGGCCCAGTTCGTCGATCGCTACAACCTGGCCCTCGCCCAGGCGACCCTCCTGCGGGCGCAGAGCCTGAAGGTCACCGTGCGCGGCGCGCCCCCCGAGCGATTGCGGCAGCTGGTGCGCAACGTCAAGTTCCACGGCCTGCTGACCCTCTGCGCGCGCGAGGGCGACACCTTGCGCCTCGAGCTCGACGGACCGCTGTCCCTGTTCGAGGCGACGCCGCGCTACGGGGTGCGCATGGCCCAGTTCTTGCCCACCCTGCTCCTCTGCGCCGACTGGTCGCTCGAGGCCACGGTGCAGCTGGGGAAGGGCCGACGCATGCGCGCCTTCCGCCTCGACCCCAGCGCGGCGCTCAAGACCCACAGCCGCGACGTGGGCGCCTGGACGCCCGAGGTGGTCCCCGCCTTCGCGGCCCGCTTCGCCGAGGTGGTCAAGGGGTGGACGATCGACACCGCGGTCGAGCCCTTGATCCTCGGGCAGACGGTGGTCGTCCCCGACTTCCGCTTCGTGCACGCGGAGTCGGGGTGGGTCGGTTACCTCGAGGTGCTCGGCTATTGGCGGCGGACCTCGGTCACGCGCCGTCTGGAGGCGATCGAGGCCCACGACGCGCCGCTCTTGCTCGCCCTCGAGAAGGGGCTCAAGGTCGACGGCGCAGACCTCGCGAAGCGGCCGTGCGTGATCCCCTTCCGCGAGGTGCCCGACGCGCGCAAGGTGCGCAAGGGCCTCGAGGCGCTGCGGGCTACAGCTCCGACAGCCCGCTGACCACGCCGCTCACCAGCGCCGGCGACCCCTGGGAGGGGCGCTCGCGCTGCGCGGCCACCTGGCGCTCGAGGACCATGGACAGCACGCCGTAGGAGGCGAGCGCCCAGCAGGCGACGAGGTAGAGCAGCGCCCCCCCCGACGCGTGGCCGGTGGCCAGCAGGGTCGTCGCGACCCCGACCCCGATTGCGCCGCTGACCATGCAGGCCAGCGGGCCGGTGGGGGTCGAGCTCGCCTCGACCGCCTCCAGGGAGGATGGTTCGAAGCGGAAGCGGTGGGCGCATTGGGGGCAACGGCCCATGCGGCCGAGGATTCGGGATTGAGGGTGGAAGCACTTCAGGCACTCGGGGCACACGACGGATCGCGTGGGGCGTGAACTCAAGGCGGTGACTCCTGTTGTGCGGCGAGTTTGCAAACCGATGACCATTGGGGGTCAACCACACCGCAGCGACTTGTGCGGTTCGGGGGTGTCCTCGGGCCGACGGATGGAACCCAAGCGAAGCAAAGACGATGCGATTTCCGAGATCTGGGTGGGCGCAGGCCTCCCCCGCTTCGCAATTGCCGGCGGGCGGAGCTACGGTGAATCCATGGCAGGTCGCCCGAGGGGTTTCGAACCGGAGCAGGTGGTCGACGGCGCGGTCGAGCTGTTCTGGAGCCGGGGCTACGAGGGCACCCGGGTGCCCGACCTGGTGCGCGAGCTGGGGATCTGCCGGCAGAGCCTCTACGCGACCTTCGGCGACAAGCGCGCGCTCTTCCTCTGCGCCCTCGAGCGCTACGGCGAGCGGCGCAGCGAGCCGCTGCGCCGGCTGCTCGAGGCCCAGGGGTCGCCGCTCGCGAACGTGCGCGCGGTGGTCCAGAGCTGGGCGGAGGCCCACGCCCGAGACTGCGGAGGGCGCGGCTGCATGGTCGTGCGCGCGATCGCCGAGCTCGACCCCGAGGATCGCGAGCTGAGCGAGCTGACTTCGCGCCTCGTGGAGCAGCTCGAGCAGAGCTTCCTCGAGGCGCTGACGCGCGCCCAGCGCGCGGGCGAGCTGGGCGGCGAGCTCGCGCCGCAGCGCCTGGCGGGCCTGCTCACCGTCGGCGCCCACGGGATCGCGCTGCTCAGCCGGCTCCCCGACAGCGAAGCCCGGATCCGCGACGCGGTCGGCGCGCTCCTGGGCCTGCTCGAGGCGTGAGGCGCGAGCGACCGAGGCCCGGCCGCAGTCTGGCCTAGACCGCGCCCCAGTCCACGCCGTCGAGCGCGGGGGGGGCGAGGCCGAACAGCCCGGCCAGGTGCTTGATCTGGGTCAGCTCCTCGGCGGAGACGTCGCCGTCGGCGGCCGCCAGGCGGCCGAGCTCGACGAGGAGCTTGGCGCGCAGCTCGGGGTGGGTGATCTTGCGCGCGAGCTGGTCGAGGTCGTGGGGCTCGAGGTCGCGCTCGCTGAGGGCCACCGAGAGCTCGTTCGCGACGAGGTGCAACTCCTGGAGCTCTTCGTCCTCGACGTCGCCGTCGGCCCACGCCAACGAGCTCAGGACCCTCATGAACGCCTTGCGCTCGTCGCGGTTTGGTTCGGCCATGATCCCTCGCAGTGGGGGCGCGCCGGGGTGGCGGCCCAAGGATCAGGATAGCGGGTGGATCGCCGACGCACCGTCGGCCGCGGGTTAGGACGCCTGGCGCTGCGCGTGGCTGCGCTGCGCGACCGCCCGCGGCGCCTCGATCCGATCCCAGGAGGTCTGGGGGTCCCAGGTCGAGGGGGTGGCGTCGGCGACGAAGCGGAACGGGCTGGTCATGCGGTCTTCCTTCGGGTGCACCCCCTTCTTCGGCCGCGGTCGGAGCTTCGCTTTAGGGATTCCTAAGGCACAATGGGGGCAAGGGTTCCGCCGCTCCGGCGAGCTCGGGCGCCAGATCGGGGGCCGAGGCGCGTCGAGGGGCTGGACGGGTTTTCAAATTCCGAGCGACGCCGCTCCGTCCCTGGGTCGAGGTTCTCGTGCGTCTCCTGTTGCGACTGCTGCCGCTCTGCGCGCTCCTCGGCTGGGGGGGGCTGGCCTACGCCCGCCGCGACCCGGCGCCCGAGCCGCCGAGCCTGGTGCTGCTCGCCGCGGGCGAGACCCTCGGGCACCTCGAGCCCTGCGAGTGCGTGAGCGGCATGTCGGGCGGCTTCCCGCGCCGGCTGTCGGTGGTCGCGCGGGAAGGGCGCGACCAGGTCCCCGTGCTCCACCTCGACACGGGAAACCTCACCGCCTCGAGCGCCAACCACCCGCGCCTGCTGACGCTCAAGACCCAGGCGGCCCTGGAGCTGCTCGCGCGGGGCGGCGCGCAGGCGGCGGCGGTGGGCGAGCAAGACCTGCGGCTCGGAGCCCAGGCCCTCGCGCGCTACGCCAAGGAGGCCGGCGTCACGCTGCTCCTCGCCAACGCTGAGGGCGGCCCCTTTCCGGGCTCGACCGTGGTCGAGCTCGGCGGGCGGAAGGTGTGGGTCGCGGCGGTCCTCGACCCCGAGCTCGGCGACCCCACCGGGGAGCTCGAGCTCGGCGACCCCGACGCGGCGCTGCGCCGCGAGCTGGCCGACGCCCCCGAGGGGGCGCTGCGGGTCGTGCTGTTCCGAGGCTCGCGGGCGCGCGCGCTGAAGGCGCTGGGGGCCGACCTGCCCGTGCAGGTGATCGTGTGCGGCAACGAGCAGCTGACCCCCGGGCCCCTCGCCCGCCACGGCGAGGCCTGGGTGGTCGAGACCGTGCGCGACGCGCGCTCGCTGGCGCGGCTCGCGTTCCCCCCGCAGGGCGACCCCACGCTGACCCGCGTGCCCCTCGACGAGCAGGTCCCCGACGACCCCTGGGCGCGCGAGCGCGTCGACCGCTACTACGACGCCGTGCGCGCGCTGCCCGAGCCCGAGCGCAAGCCGGTCAAGGCAGGGGGCTCCTTCGTCGGCGCGCGCAGCTGCGCCGGCTGCCACCAGGAGCAGTTCAAGGTGTTCGAGGGCACCAAGCACCGCGGCGTCCAGGCGCGCGTGATCGAGGCCCGCCCCGAGGTCGCCGACCTCGCCGAGTGCATTCGCTGCCACGTGACCGGCTTCGGCTACGAGTCGGGCTTCGAGTCCATGGAGCTGACCCCGCACCTGGGCGAGGTCGGCTGCGAGAGCTGTCACGGGGTCGGCGAGGCCCACGTGCAGGCGCCGCCCCAGGGCAAGCGCGGGTTCGGCGTCCGCGCCGGGTTCCCCGAGAGCTGGCGCGCCCACTGCATGCAGTGCCACGACCCGTCGAACAGCCCCGGCTTCGACTTCGAGGCGGCCCTCGCGAAGATCAAGCACTGGAAAGACCGACGCTAGGCCGAGACCGAGACCGAGACCGAGACCGAGACCGAGACCGAGACCGAGACCGGGACCGCGACCGGGAGCGGGGCCGGGACCGCGACCGGGGCCCGGGGGGGCCGCCGGCGCAGCC
>JAGQRJ010000014.1 GCA_020425635.1 Planctomycetota bacterium
CTCCGGCACGCGGCATGCGGAGTGTGGGTCAATCGGTTCGCCTGAGAACCACACCCACACCGGGAGCGCGGCTCCCAAGGAAACCCCCATGCCTCGCCTCGCTACGCTCGGCCTGTTCCTCGTTGCCCTCGCCACCCCCGCCCTGGCGCAGTTCGGAGACCCGCTGCCCCCGAACCTCACCTTCCCGCCGTCGTCCCCCAAGGTGCAGATCAGCGGAACGATCCAAGCCGAAGGCGGCTACCTGGTCCTCCAGAACGGCTCGACCTCGTATCGGCTGGCGGGCGAGCAGGCCAAGAACCTGGGCGGGCTCATGGGCCAACGCGCGACCCTCGAAGGCCGGACCCGGAACGGGACGTTGAGGATCGAGGCCGTGGTCTCCCCGCAGTGGGTGGGCACTCGGACGGCCGAGGTCGACGCGCAGGGTCGGGTCCGGATCCGCAGCCTCGACCCGGCAGCACGCCTTGCCGTCCAAGGTCCCCTGGCCGCCGCGTTCGGCGGCAAGCTGAGTGGCCGCGTCGTCAAGATCCGCGGCTTCGTGGTCCACGACAGCGCAGGCCGCCCCGTGGCGGTCTCGGTCTCCGCGGTCCAGGCCACGGTCAAGCAACGGGCTGCGGTCGTGCGCCAGGACCAGCAGGTCGCCACCGTGGACCGGGCCGACCAGGTCTGGCTCACTCGGGTGGGCACGAACCACGGGTTCCTGCGCACGGGGAGCGCGAGCGGCTGGGTCCCGCTCTCTTGTCTGCAGTTCGTCCCGACGGTCGGGATCGTGAACGAGTTGAAGTAGGGCGCGCCGGGCGCGAGCTCGCGGAGGGCCAGCGTCAGGCAGAGAGGGACCCGAGCAGGGGCGAAGCACTCGCCCCCGCCCGGGTCCCCGGCGTACTCGAGAGGTTTCGCCGACGAGTGGCCTCCTCGCCAGGCAGGCAGGCGCGTCCTCTGCGAATCCTCCGCGTCCTCGGCGCCTCTGCGTTGAATCCCTCGGTCCGAGACCCGGAGGAAGGCACGGGCGGAGGCAAGCTCCGCCCCGACGGCTTGGCATGCGCCAGGGCGCCGGCAAGTCCGAATCCGAGTCGGAATCCGAATCCGAGACCGACACCGAAACCGACGCCGAATCCGAATCCGAGACCGACGCCGACGCCGATCTCGAAAACCTCAGGCCACCAAGCCGTAGGGGCGGAGCTTGCCTCCGCCCGCCATCGCGCTCCCCCGCGTCGCCTTCTTCCCGGCACCAACACCGACGCAGACGCCGTCCCTGATCCCGCGACACCCCCTGCCGGGCCTTCCCGCCCGGCAGGCGGGCGCGTCCTCTGCGAATCCTCCGCGTCCTCAGCGCCTCTGCGTTGAATCCCTCCGTCCGAGACCCAGAGGAAGGCACGGGCGGAGGCAAGCTCCGCCCCTACGGCTTGGTATGCGCCAGGGCGCCGGCAAGTCCGACTCCGACGCCGACACCAAAGTCCGGGACCGACGCCGAGTCGAGGACCGCACGGAGGGCGCAACGACCGGTCGAACCTCGTCGAGCAGGAGCCCAATCGGCTGCGCCCGCCCCTACTTCGCCCCGGGCGGGACCTCGCGCAGGAGCTCGCGGATCGCGACGACGTCGGGCTGCAGCACGCGGTCGTCGGTGACCGGCTCGACGCCGCGCTCGCGGATCAAGGCCACGGCCTGGGCGACCACGCTGCCGGGCTTGAGCGGGGCGCGGAACACCAGGCCCTGGGCGGCGGCGAAGACCTCGATCGCGATCACGTAGAGCACGTTCTCGAGCACCTGCGCGGCCTGGCGCGCGGCGATCGTGCCCATGCTCACGTGGTCCTCGCTCCCGGCGCAGGTCGGGATCGAGTCGGCGGTCGCGGGGTGACAGAGGACCTTGTTCTCCGAGACCAGCGCCGCGGCCGTGTACTGCGGGATCATGAACCCCGAGTTGAGCCCGCTCGACTCGACGAGGAAGGGCGGGAGCCCGTTGGAGAGCGACTCGTCGACGAGCTCGGCCACGCGGCGCTCGGCAATGTTCGCGACCTCGGCGAGCGCGAAGGTCACGTAGTCCATGACCATGCCCACGGGCTCGCCGTGGAAGTTGCCGCCGCCGTAGACCTTCTCGGCCAGGCGCTCGGCCTGCTCGGGCTGGGCGAGGAACGCGGCGTAGGCCTCGACGGTGACCTGCGCCCAGCCGCCGGGCGGCTCGGGCGGGAACAGCAGCGGGTTGTCGGTGGCCGAGTTGATCTCGACCAGCACCACCTCGCGCGCGTGCTCCAGCGCGCGGTGGGCGCAGGCCAGGACCTGGGGCGCGCAGCGCAGGGAGTAGTCGTCCTGCACCGGGGGCGCCGCGGGCACCGCGTGCGCCAGGGCGCCGACCGCGCGGTAGACCGACTCGCGGGCGAGGGGGACCTCGGTCACCCCCTGGTGGTCGAGGGTCTCGAGCAGCTGGGTCGAGCGCCGGCGGAGGGGCGCGAGCAGGTCGCCGAAGGCCGCGATCTGCTCGCGGTCGGAGGCGCCGCTCAGCGCGCGGATCGGCTCGGGGACCTCGGCCTCGGGGTCCGAAGGGACCCAGGCCTCGAGCTGCTCGAGCAGCGCCACGCCCTGCAGGCGCACGCGCGCGATCGCCTCGCGCGAGCCGGCGTCCTTGGCGCGGAGCTCGGTGCGCTCGAGCTGCTCGTCGGCCTCGCGCAGGTAGCGCCGCACCCGGCGCAGGCTCGCGGTGTTGATCAACACGTCGAGGATCTCGCTGCCCGCGGTGTGCCCGAGGATCCGCGCCGCGGTGGCGGCCTGGTGCGAGAGGTCGCGCACGCGGTGCAGGTCGGGGTGGAAGGCGTGGCGCACCCCGCGCTGGGCCTCGAGGCTCATGGAGCAGGCGAGCTCGGCCCAACCCATGCCGCGCTCGGCGTCGTGCAGCACGAGGCAGGCCAGGGCGCTCATGACCTGGGTCCCGTTGTTGAGCGCGAGCCCCTCCTTGGCCTGGAGCGTGACCGGCTTGAAGGTCGGCGCGGGCACGCGCGCGGCCGCGGCCCAGTCGACCTCCGCCACCGAGACGAAGTCCTCCTCCCGCGCGTCGCGGACCACGCCCGGGGGGTCGTCGCTGCGCCGGCGGTAGACCTTGCCCGCGGGGTCGCCCATGACGACCAGCGCCAGGTGACTCAGCGGCGCGAGGTCGCCCGAGGCGCCCACCGAGCCCTGCTCGGGCATGTAGGGGAACAGCCCGTCGTTGATCAGGGCCACGACCGCCTCGAGGGTCTCGAGCCGGATCCCCGAGTGCCCGCGGCAGAGCGTGTTGGCGCGCAGGAGCATGGCGGCGCGGACCACGTCCTCGCCGAAGGGCGAGCCCAGCCCGCAGGCGTGGCTGCGGATCAGGTTCGCCTGCAGGCGCTCGAGGTCCTCGGGCGCGATCGAGACGTCGCGCAGCTTGCCGAAGCCGGTGGTGAGGCCGTAGACCTTCTCTTCGCGCTCGACGAGGGCCTCGACCATGAGCCGGCAGCAGCGGACGCGGGTCTGGGCGTGTTCGCCGATCGACACGCGCGCCCCATGGCGCGCCACGGCGACGACCTGCTCGATCGTCAGGCCTTCGCCGTCGAGGGCGACGGATTGAATGTGCTCGGGCTGTTGCATAGCCCGCGAAGCTAAAGGTTTCGGGGCGTCCTGGCCAGCCGGGGCTGCACGCTGCGCCCGCGGCGGCTCCAGACTCCGAGCCTGCCGACAGCCCGGCTCGCCTGCTATCGTCTGCGCCCCAGAGGAGGTCCCCCATGACCGTGCGCACCCGGATCGCCCCCAGCCCGACCGGCGACCCCCACGTGGGCACCGGCTACATGGGGCTGGTGAACATGGTCCTCGCCCGGCAACACGGCGGGCAGTTCCTCCTGCGGATCGACGACACCGACCGCACGCGCTACCGCGCCGGCTCCGAGCAGGCCGTGTTCGACGCCCTGCGCTGGCTCGGCCTCGAGTGGGACGAGGGCCCGGACAAGGGCGGCCCCTGCGGGCCCTACCGCCAGAGCGAGCGCACCGCGATCTACCTCGAGCACGCGCTCATGCTCGTCAAGAGCGGCCACGCCTACCGCTGCTTCTGCACCTCCGACGAGCTCGCCGCCCGCCGGGCCGAGGCCCTGGCCGAGAAGCGCGACTTCCGCGGCTACGACGGGCGCTGCCGGGCCCTCGACCCCGAGGACGCGGAGCGCCGCGCCGGCGAGCCCCACGTGATCCGCTTCAAGTGCCCCACCGACGAGGGCAAGACCGTGATCCAGGACCTCCTGCGCGGCCCGATCGAGACCCCCAACGCGGAGCTCGACGACAAGGTCCTGCTCAAGTCCGACGGCTTCCCGACCTACCACCTGGCCTCGGTGGTCGACGACCACCTGTTCCGGATCTCGCACATCATTCGCGCCGAGGAGTGGATCCCCTCCGGCCCGCTGCACCAGCTCCTGTTCGAGGCCTACGGCTGGGACGTGCCCGTGTTCTGCCACATGCCGCTGATCCGCAACGCCGACAAGTCCAAGATCTCCAAGCGCAAGAACCCGACCTCGCTGCTCTACTACCGCGACGCGGGCTACCTGCCCCAGGCGCTCTTGAACTTCCTCGGCCTGCTCGGCTGGGGCGGCCCCAAGACCGCCGACGGCGGCAACCAAGAGATCTTCTCGGTCGACGACATGCTCCAGCACTTCAAGCTGGAGACCCTCTCCCTCGGCGGGCCCGTGTTCGACCTCGCCAAGCTGCGCCACGTCAACGCGCACTACCTCCGCGAGCTCCAGCCCCAGGCCTTCGCCCAGCAAGTGCGCGACTACCTGGTGGGCGACCCGGCCTACCTCGAGGCCCTGGTGCCCCTGGTCAGCCCGCGCATGGAGACCCTCGGGCAGTTCCTTCACGTGGCAGACTTCTTCTTCTCCGACGTGGACCACGTGCACCCCGACGACCGCAAGCTCAAGCCAGGCTCGGTCAAGCGCCTGGTGGAGGGGCTGGTCCCCGCGGGGGTCGAGCCCGAGGACGCCTGGTTCACCCTGAGCCAGCTCTCGGGAGCCCTCGAGCGCCTCGACGCCTGGACCGCGGCCGAGCTCGAGCAGGCGCTGCGGGGACCCGGAGCCGTGGCGCTCAGCGACTGGAAGCCCCGCGACCTGTTCATGGCGCTGCGCGTGGCGATCTCGGGCCGCAAGGAGACCCCGGGGCTGTTCGAGTGCCTCGAGGTGCTGGGGAAGTCGCGGGTCCTGGGGCGCCTAGCCGACGCCATGCGGGTCCTCCCCGCCCCGGGCAAGAAGCGGCTCAAGAAGCTCGAGAAGGCGCGCGACGCGCGGATCGCGGGGGCGGCCACCGAGGCGAGCGACGCCTAGAACGAAGAGACTTGGGAGCCCAAAGGTCCCTCGACCGGTAGCAAGGTCAAACGCTTCGGGGTAGGCTCTTCCGGAACGGGAGTGTGCTGTCAGCATGAGCTTTGCGGCAAGGGTCGACGCGAGGGCAGGAGAGGCGCTGGTCGTGTTCAACGACCTGCGCGGGGTGCTCCGCGAGCTCGAGATCGACGCGCGCGCGGCCTCGAACAACGAGCTCCGCGCCGAGTTCCGCGGCGACGCCCAGTACGAGCCGATCAAGGTCCGCTTCACCTTCCCCGAGGGCTGCGGCGTGGTCGCGATCGAAGGGCTGCTGCTCTCGCTCGACGGCGACCCCAGCGAAGAGCTGCGCCTCGCGCTGAACTTCCTCAACCAGGAGCTGCTCGGGCTCAAGCTCTACATTCAGGGCGACAGCGAGCGCAGCGACGTGGTGATCAGCGCCAGCCTGCTGCCCTCGGTCGACGCGTCCCCCGCGCTGCACCCGCGCGAGGTCCAGCAGGCGCTCATGGCCCTCTGCGCGCACAAGGCGATCTTCGCCTCGCCGCTGGAGCGGGTTCAGGGCGGCCACTCGTGGCGATTCGTGCGCGACGCCATGAAGGCGCTGAAGTAGCCGGAGGCGCGGTGAGCACCCTCGAACAGCAAGTCCTCTCCACCCTCGGCGCCGAGGGGGTTCAGACCTCGGCCGACCGCGGCGCGATCCTCTGCGAGATCGACGGCCTGCAGGTCGCCATGTGGTGCGACGAGGTGCAGCGCACGATCAAGGCGGAGGCGTCCCTCGTCTACCCCGTGGACGACTTCTCCCCGGACCTGGCCGGCGCCCTCGACTACCTCAACAAGAACCGCGCGGGCGTGAGCTACGCCTACCGCGAGGCCCAGCGCGACCTCGTGGCCGCCACCGCCTGGTCTTCGCCCAACCGCGAGCCGAGCGCGAACCAGATCTACCTCCTCGTCGGCCTCCTGACCCAGGCCTTCGACCGCGACGCCGGCCAGCTCCAGGGGGTCGCCGAGGGCGAGTTCACCTGGGAGGACCTGGCCCAGGACCCCCAGCGACGCGCAGAGCAGCTCTCGCCCTTCGGGGGACGCGCCGCCCGCGGCGCCGCCAAGGTCGAGCAAGGCACCGCGCGCTGGCAGTCCTTCATGGGCGACGAAGACTCGCCCGCCACGGGACGGGCCCCCAGCACCAAGTTCCAACGCGACCCCAGCGCCAAGATCCAGCGCGGCCCCAGCGCCAAGCTCCAGCGCGGCCCCAGCGCCAAGGCCCAGCGCAGCAACCTCCCCACCCGCCGCCTCGAGGACGGACCCGAGGAGATCCCCACCCGGCGCTTCCGCTCCGACGAAGACGAGCGGGTGACCACCGGCGGAGGGACCCTGTCGCGCAACGCGCTGCAGATCGCGGTCGCCCAGGCCGACTCGGTGCGCCCCCCCACGATCAACTACCACCGCGAGTCGATCTTCGCGCGCATGCTCCGCGGACTGTTCATCCTCGCGGTCGTGGGCGGCGTCGGCTACGTGCTCTGGATCTTCTTCATTCAGCCCTTCGTGCCCAACGACTGGAAGCAGACCTTCTACACCTGGTTCGAGACCAAGGTCATGGAGGAGCAAGAGATCCTCCAGCGCGACCGCGCGCTCATGCAGGGCGGCCCCGAGCTGCTGCGCCAGGAGCTCGCCAACCCCCTCGCCGACGCGGCCGAGAGCCAGAGGAACATCGACCGCTCGCTCGAAGCGATCGGCGACGGCCTGGCCGGGCTGCTCGAGAACGAGCTCGTCACCTCCACCGAGAACCAGACCCGCGGACGGATCCACGCCCTCTGGGACAAGAAGGGCTTCGGCACCCCCGAGGGCGTCATGCGCCTGCTCAAGCGGCTCTCCGAGACGCCGGTCCAGCGCTCGGGCGACGACCCGGTGAACGGGCCGCTCCTCGACCAGATCCGCAACGGGACGATCAAGGACGAGGCGATCATCGCCGCCCTCCCCTGGGCCAAGGGCGAGACCTTCGAAGCCTGCGTCTCGCGCCTGGGCCGAGACGCGCCCGCCGGGCTCGAAGAGCGCGCCGCCGCGCTCCAGGGAGTGCTCGAGCGCGACACCGAGGATCGCGACGTCCTGCTCGCGCTGATCAAGACCGGCCGCGGACCCGCCGACAGCGCGCTGCGCCTGATCGAGGGCCTCGGCGCGGAGTGGGCCCGCACCCAAGGGCGCGAGCAGCTCCTGCGCTTCCTCTCCGACGAGAAGGTGACGATCAACTCGGCCTTCAGCAGCGAGAAGCCCGAGGTGTGCCTCGTCGCCCTCGAGCTGGCCCTGGAGAACCGGGCCGAAGGGACCCTCGAGCTGCTGAGCGGGGTCATGCGCGACCACCCGCTGGAGGAGGTCCGCGAAGCCGCGGTCGGGGCGCTGCCGAGCCTCGGGCCCGCAGCCGCCTGGCCCCTGACCGAGGAGCTCGGCCTCCCCGACGTCCCCGACGCCCGCAAGGAGCTGGCGCGCAAGGCCCTGCGCTCGATCGCCCACGACCTCGCCGCCGAGGAGCTCAAGCAGCACCTGGCCCCCGAGCGCTCGGCCCGCGAGCGCTACCTCGCCGTGATCGGGCTCACCGAGATCCAGGGGACCCCGGGCGTCAACGTGCTCGTCGAGGTCGGCCTGCGCGACCCCGACTACCGGGTCCGCCTGCGGGTGCTGCGCGCCCTCGACAGCCTCAAGGACGAGCTCAAGAGCTCGGTCCGCCGCGGCCTGTCGGAGTACCGCGCCCTCGCCCTCGAGGACGACTCGGCCCCCGTGCGGGAAATGGCCGCGGCCCTCTACCGACACTTCCAGGGCCGCGACCCGCGCTAACGCAAGAGCGGCTGCACGTCGCCCGGCAGCGCACCCACCTCGGGGTCGAGCTCGAGGCCGCTGTGGCGGTAGACCACCGCCCCCTGCTCGTCGATCGCGAACGCGCGCCCCTGGCCGTCGAGGGGGTTCGCCACCGCGAGCCAACGTTGCCCGGGGTCCACGCGCAAGGGCTCGACGGCGAAGGCGTAGCCGTCGCGCAGCCCGCTGGCCAGCTCACGGTCGAGCACCCCGAGGTCGCCGAGGTCGCTGAGGGTGCCGTAGTGCGGGTGCTCGCGACGCCACTCGTCCTGGGCCGTGCGGATCAGGGCCAGGCCCTCGAGCGCGCGCTCCTCGCCCAGGCGGCGGCGCAGGGCGCGGGCCTCGGGGTAGAGCAGGGCGACCACGCCCCCGGTGCCGACGCAGAGCGAGCTGAGCACGGCGAACGCGAGGACGAGCGCGGCGCGGTTGAGGACGGGCCCCTCGCGCGCGACGGCCGCCTCCGCAGGACGCAGCGCGAGCCTGCAGGCCAGGCAGCGGCGCGAGACGCGGAGCACGGGCGCTTGGCAGCGCGGGCAGGGGGCGGTGGCGTGCATACGCCCCCATTTGGCCTCCTCGGCGGCGCACGTCAAGGGGTCGGGCTACAGCGCCCCGTCTGCGCGGTAGCGCTTCAGCCGGCGGTAGAGGGTCGCGGCCCCGATCCCGAGGTCGGCCGCGGTCTGTGCGCGGTTGCCCTGGTTCGCCGCCAGGGTGCGCAGCACGTGCGCGCGGACCACGTCCTCCAGGGCCTGCGGCCTCTCGGGGGACGCCGACGGCGGGGCAGGGGAGGGCGCGGGCGCGGCCCCGCGCAGCTCGGGCGGCAGGTCGCCCACCTCGATTCGGGCGCCCGCGGCGACCACGACCGCGCGCTCGAGGGCGTTCTGCAGCTCGCGCACGTTGCCCGGCCAGGGGTAGCCCACCAGCGCGTCCGCCGCGGCCGCGGAGAGGTCCTTGGGCGGACACCCCAGCCGCTCGGCCACCGCCCGCACCAGGTGCCGCGCCAGGGGCAGCACGTCCACGGGCCGCTCGCGCAGCGGCGGGATCCGCAGCTCGACGACCTTCAGGCGATACAGCAGGTCCTCGCGGAAGCGCCGCTCGCGGACCTCGAGCGCGAGGTCGCGGTTGGTGGCGGCCACCACCCGCACGTCGATCGGGCGCGCGACGTTCTCCCCCACCCGCCGCACCTCGCGCTCCTGGAGCACCCGCAGCAGCTTCACCTGCGTCGCCAGGGGCAGCTCGCCGACCTCGTCGAGGAGCAGCGTGCCGCCGTGGGCGGCCTCGAACAGGCCCACCCGCCCCTGAGACGCCCCGGTGAACGCGCCCTTCGCGTGCCCGAAGAGCTCGCTCTCGATCAGGGTCTCGCTGATCGCGCCGCAGTTGACCGCGAGGAAGGGCCCGCTCGCCCGAGCCGAGCTCTCGTGCACCACGCGGGCGACGCGCTCCTTGCCCACACCGCTCTCGCCGGTGATCAGGATCGTCGTGTCGACCCGGGCCGCTCGCTGGGCGAGGTCGAGCACCGCGCACAGCTGCGGGCTGCGGGCGACCAGCCCGCCCGGCCCGAGGTCGCCTTGCTCCTCGGCGTCCAGGCGCCGCCGCTTGCTGCGCAGCTCGCGCTCGAGCTTGCGCAGGGCGTCGCGGGTCGTCTTGAGCGTCTGCTCGAGGCAGTCGCGCTCGTAGAACGCGAGGTGCGGCTCGATCTCTGGCCCCCACTCCGAGCGTCGGCGGCCCTCGAAGCGGCACACGGCGTCGCCGCGGGCCACGCACTGGGTCTCGACGCAGTAGACCTCGGCGTCGTTGCTGCGGCTGAGGTAGCCCGAAGCGAAGCCGGTCAACGACCAACACACGGGCGCGTCGCTCTGGCCGAGCTGGACCAGGTGCTGCTCGGCCTCGTAGGAGTCGTGCCAGAGCGCCTCGGCGAACGCCCGGCCAGCCTGCCCCTGCCCCGGGACCCCCTCCACCAGCACCAAGCCCTGGAGCGTGTGCAGGCGCCCGCCCGCCCGTCGCCACTCGCTAGGGTCGTCCCACGGGTAGGCGTGCTCCATGGAGTCCGCCGCCCGCCACCCGTGGGCGAAGCCAAAGCGCGTCAGGACCCCCCGCGCCGCGGCGGCCCCGAGGGTCTCGATCAGCTCGAGGCGCAAGAGCCCCAGCGCGGGGACGTCGAGGATCACCGCGCGCTCCCCCCCGAAGCGCAGGATTCCTCCGTCGGGGTGGTAGTGCAGCAAGCTCGAGAGCCGGAGGTCAGCAGCCTTC
Organism: Planctomycetota bacterium; assembly: GCA_020425635.1. Classification (GTDB taxonomy): domain Bacteria; phylum Planctomycetota; class J058; order J058; family J058; genus JAGQRJ01. The sequence goes on from JAGQRJ010000014.1 coordinate 10,386, forward strand.
ATGGCCGACGAGCCTATCAGATCGATCGACCCCGACTCTCACAAGGACCGATCAAATCGATAGCAGCCTCCCGTTCGGGAAGAATCCAAATGATTTACGGCGACACAGGAAGGGTCCGGGGTTCGCTCAAAGCCCGAGCGAAGGAGACGACCCCATGATCACTCTGCGCAAAGCCGACCAACGGGGCCACGCCGACCACGGCTGGCTCGACACCCACCACACCTTCTCGTTCGCGGGCTACCAGGACCCCAACCACATGGGGTTCCGCGCCCTGCGCGTGATCAACGAGGACCGCGTGCAGCCGGGGCAGGGCTTCGGCAAACACGGACACCGCGACATGGAGATCCTCTCGATCGTGCTCGAGGGCGAGCTCGCCCACGAGGACAGCCTGGGCAACGGCTCGGTGATCCGCCCGGGCGACGTCCAGCGCATGAGCGCGGGCAAGGGGATCCTGCACAGCGAGTTCAACCACTCCCAGAGCGAGCGCGTGCATTTCCTCCAGATCTGGATCGAGCCCGCGGAGAAGGGGATCGACCCTGGCTACGAGCAGGTGCACTTCCCCGTCGAGGAGCGGACGAACCAGCTGCGCCTGGTCGCCTCGCGCGACGGGCGCGAGGGCTCGCTGACCGTGCACCAGGACGCGTCGGTCTACGCTTCGCTGCTCGAGGCCGGGGAGTCGCTGAGCTACTCCCTGCCCGCCGGGCGCCACGCCTGGGTCCAGGTCGCCCGCGGCGAGCTGACGCTCAACGGCCAGACCCTGCGGGCCGGAGACGGCGCGCGCACGAGCGACCCCGGCGAGCTGACGCTGAGCGCGAGCGCGGACGCCGAGCTCCTCCTGTTCGACCTCGCCTGAGTCGCCGGTCCCACGGGCACCTCCTCGCGGGCATGGTCCGTGCAGGCGCTGCGCGGAGCCGCTAGGCTGGATGACATGCGCTTCGCTGGACTGCTCTTCGTGCTCTGCCTCGCCGTCGCTCAGGCGGACATTCTGCACCTGCACAACGGGCGGACCCTCGAGGGCCAGATCGTGCAGCGGACGCCGACCGAGATCACCCTGCGCATGAACTACGGGCGCATGAAGGTCCGCGTCGATCAGGTGCGCGAGATCGAGCGCCGACTGCGCCCCGAGCTCGAGCTCGCCGAGCGCTACCGCGAGATCGACCCCTCCGACCCGGCCGCGCTGGAGCGGCTCTCGCTGTGGGCCAGCCGGCGCGGCCTGGGGCGCGAGGCGAGCGACCTCATGGACCACGCGCGCGGGATCCGCCTCGAGCGCAAGCTCGAGGCGATCCAGGGCAGCCGCCGCGTCCAGGACTGGCTCGAGGTCTACACCTGGGGTCGGGTCAACGACGTCTCCGAGACGGTGCTCTCCTCCCTGCTCGAGACCGCGCAGGGGATCGACCCCGACGATCGCGGGCTGCAGGCCGTGCTCGCCGCGCGCGAGGAGCAGGCGCGCGCGAACGCGCGACGCCAGGCCGAGGTCGAGCGCCGCCGCGACGAGCCCACCTTCAAGATGCCCGACGCCCGCGACCGCTTCGTGCGCTCGAACTTCATTCCCGTGGTCGACCAGATCGAGGACGAGTCGCTCAGCGGCCGCGACCGGATCCAACGGATCGCGTCGGGCGGGGGCCTGCGCGTGCGCGCGCCCCAGCCCCGCGAGGCGGGCGCCGCGGAGGGGCCCGACGCGCGAATCCGCGAGCTCGAGGAGCGGCTCGAGACCCAGGAGCGAAAGGTCGCCGAGCAAGGCGAGCGGGTCAGCGAGCAGGAGGCCGAGATCGATCGCCTGCGCCGCCTGCGCAGCCGCGTCCGCCGGCGCGGCGCCAAGGTCCCAGGGGGCCCTGAGCTGCTCCGCGCCAAGCCCCTCCCCCCCGCTCCAGCGGAGCCCGCGGCGCCGACCGGGAAGCCTACGGTCTTTCGCTAGCCAGCAAAGTCACCACTTCGTGGTGAGCTTTGCGGGCTAGTTAGCCTTCGTCGCCCGGGGGGGCCACCGCCACGTAGCGCACGCCGCTGCGGCGGAGCTCGGCGTAGTAGGCGAAGGCCCAGGCTTGGGGAGCGCGGGCGTGCCCGGGGTCGAGGGCCACGGCGCCCAGCGCGCGGGCGGCGCCGGCGACGTCGTCGGCGGTCCAGGGCTGCGGCGGGAGCTCGGGCTCCGCGCCTGGGGCGTGGAGCCACAGCGCCGGCGCCTCGCCCCCGAGGCCCAGCCACGCGACGCGCTGGATCCCGGCGCGGTGGCGCAGGCGCTCGGCCACCGCCTGGGGGATCCGATCGCCCTCGCGGAGGACCGCGCAGAAGCCGCGGCGCGGCGGCAGGATCGCGTGGCGCCAGGCGCCCTCGGGGGCGCGGCTGTAGGCCTTGCGCTCGCCGCCGCAGGCCGCGGGGAGCGCGTCCTCCACGGCCTGCTGCTCGCCTTCGACGAGGAGCACGTCGACCGCCGGGGCCGACAGGGGCTGCGCGGCCTCGCGCAGCTCCGAGCGCGCGGGCTCGGCGACGCCCTCCAGCCAGCCGTGCACGACCCGCGCGCCCTGGCAGCGCACGAGCAGGCGGCCGAGGTCGGCGAGCGGCAGCGAGAAGGGCGCGCGCCGGCAAGACCGCGCGAGCCAGGCCCGGAGCGCGGGGGTCGAGCGCAGGTGGAAGGCGAGGTTCCCCGCGACGAGCTGGAGGAAGGCCTGCGCGCGCTCCCCCTCGAGCTCGGGCTCGAGCGCGGCGAGGGCCCCGGGGGCGTCTACGGCGTCTGCTTCGAGCCAGGCCACGCAGAGGGCCTCGAGGGCGCTGCGGTTGGCGAGCCGGCGCAGCTCGGCCCAGTCGTTGGCCATGTCGACGTCGTCGAAGGCGAGGGCCGCGGGGCTGCTCGCCTGCAGCAGGTCCGCCACGTCGCGCACCCAGCGGTGCTTGAGGTAGCGCGCGACGAGCGCCCCGTCTCCGGTGGCACTCACGCTCAGAAGTTGACGCCGAGGCCGAGGTGGAAGGCCATGATCTCCACCTCCTGGCTCGAGTTCGAGAGCGTGAAGTCGCCGATGTGGGTCCCGGTGTTGATCGTGTTGGGCAGCTGCCACTCCCAGGCGAAGTTGAACTCGACCTGCGGGCCCCACTGGAAGGAGAAGCCGAGGGCCACGTGGTGCTCGTTGATCACGGGCAGCTGGGGCAGGGTCGCGTTGGAGGGCACCGGCGAGGCGGCGTAGTTGTAGCCGCCGCGCATGATGAACGCCCACTTCGGCACGTTCTCCACCAGGTCCTCCCCGCGGGCGACGAGCACGGTGGCCGAGAGGGCGACCACGTGCTGGTCCTTGAAGTTCAGCGGGATCCGCACGTGGATCGTGCGGCTGGTCAGAATGTCCAGGTTCGGGTTGTTGCCGTTGGAGAGCCGCGCCTTGAAGCGGCGGAGCATGCTCCAATCGATGAACGTGTAGTCGAAGCCCAAGGACACGCGCGGGTGCGGGCGGAAGGCGAAGCCGAGCCCGACCTGGCGCGGCTGCTCGTAGTCCTGGATCCGCAGGTCGTATTCGCCGGAGAAGCCGAGCGCGGGGTTGATCCCGGGGTCGATCACCTGCAGCAAGCCGGCGTTGCCGTTGGTGAGCCGCTGGATCTCGTCGTTGGCGTTGACCTGCGTGCGCCCGAGGTAGTCGGCGGTGTAGGTGCGCTCCTGGTAGACGATCCCGATCGTGAGCTGGTCGAAGGGCTGGAGCATGATCCCCAGGCGCCCCGAGACGCCGTAGCTGAAGGCGTCGTCGATGTCCGCCTCGGTGACGATCTGGGGGTTGACGCTGAGGATCCCAGCGGCGAACTCGAAGTCGTCCCGCAGCACGCTCGAGGGCTGCGCGATCCCGCCGTCGAGCTCGAACTTGCTGTAGATGATCTGCAGGTTCATGCCGATCGAGATGTACTTGTTGAAGCGGTAGGCGAGCGAGGGCGTCAGCGAGACGGTGAGGATGTCGGTCTCCCAGTCGACGGGCTGAGCGAAGCCCGAGGTCAGCATGTCCGTGATCTGGACCTTGCCGCCCGTGATCGGAAACACGCCGATCCCGAAGCGCAGGCGCCCGCCGAAGGTCTTCTCGTCTTCGCTGAGGCTGTCCCAATCCTCGATCGGCTCGGGCGGGATCTCCTTGCCCTCGGCGTCGACGAGGCCCCAGCGGCCCATGTCGAAGGCGCTCTTGACCCGCCACGAGGCCGTGGGGTCGAACACCGCGCCGAACGAGAAGGCGGGCACGGGAATGAAGAGGTCGTCCTTGTCGCTGAAGGAGCCGAAGCTGTTGGTCCACGTGACCTGGGGATCGAACAACGCCCAGTTGTTGTCGAGGCGGTTGCCCACGACGAAGCCCATGCCCGCGGGGTTGGTCGCGGGACCGATCCCGTCGTCGGCGTAGGCGTAGTCCACGCCCGCGCGGCCGGCGCTGCGGGCCCCGAGGGCGATCAGCTTGGGCCCGTTGGTCGCCGAGGCGACGCCTGAGAGCAGGAGCAGCGCCAGGGCTGCGCCGATCGTCGATTTGGTAGGGCTGGGCACCCGTAACCTCCCACGCGCGCGCGAAGGAGCAGTTATAGAACCTTTACCGGGATAACTCCAGCAAAGGACGCGCAGCGCCGTTGCTGCCCGCCAGTCGCCCTGCTACAGTTCGCGCTCGTGCCGTAACAACAGGGGGGGTGTCCCGTGGCAGTCGAAATCAAGTTTGGGGATCACGTCAAAGAGGCCTTGGAGATCTGCAAGGCGAACCTCGTTCCGACCTTGGCAACGCCGATCGTGTCCGCGCTCCCGATCATCCTGATCTACGGCGTGGCCATGGGCCTGACCATGGCCACGGAGTCCGGGCTGATCATGCTCCTGGCGCTCCCGCTGATCATCGTGGCGAGCTTGTTCCAGGGGGTCGTGTTCATCAACTGGATGGCCGCGATCAAGGCCGCCAAGCACGAGGGCAAGGCGATCGAGATCGGCTCGCTCCTCGACTTCTCGAACATCGTGTCCAAGATGCTGACCTGGCTGATCATGGGGATCCTGTTCAACATCTGCATCATTCCCGGCGTGATCGTGTGCTTCGCGCCCTGCATCGTCGCCGACAAGCCCGGCACGAGCCCGATCGACGCGATCAAGGCCGCGCTGAGCTTCGGCAAGGGCAACATCGTCCCCCTGCTGATCCTCATGATCGTCCTGTTCCTGGTCTACCTGGTCGGCGCGATCGCCTGCGGAATCGGCGCCCTGTTCACCGGGCCGCTCGCCATCGCGACCTGGTACCTGGCCTACGACACGCACAAGGCGAGCGTCGAGGCGGCCGCGGCCGAGGGCGGCGTTCAGCTCAGCTAAGGCCCCACGTCCCAAGCAACCAAGCAGGCCCGGCGACCCACGTCGCCGGGCCTGTTTGCGTGTGCGGGCTCGAGCCAAGCGCTCGAACGAAACTGCTGGACTTACCTCCCTCTGCCACCCCGCCACCGCCCTCCAAGGAACGCCTCACCGCAGCCCTCTCGACGGCTTTCGGCTCAGGCCAGCCTCACGTGGCACGCTCCCGAAACGCCGAGCCGTAACGCGCTGCGTTATCTCGTTTTGTGGCTGATCATTACAGAGTCGGCTCACTCGTTCTTTCCCCGCACGCAATCGCCTCAGCCTTCGTCCCGGAGGTCCTCCGGTAGCTCGCCCGAACGCCCTAAGCAACCTCTTGAATTGCGTTTGCGTCGACTGGGTGCCCTCCCTGGACGATCGGAGGGGGAGCGACCGTGAGTACCCCCAGTTCTGGGACCCTATCACCCACGCATTTTGGGAAACCGCTACTAATCTGAATCAAACCCTGGCTTTTCCCGGGCTCAGGCCTGGAGTTACCGGGGGGAGCGATGGCCTCTGGTTTGCAAAGAAGGAGGAAAAGCACATTGGTAGGAGGCCGACCACGATGGCCCTGTTCCGAAACACAACGATCATGACCTTGGGAGCTTGGCTGCTCGCGTTCAGCCAGGTGTTCTGGGTCGTCGGCTGCCGTCAAACCACCGGTGGTGGAAGCAGTTACGGCACCACGGCGCCGGGCGCGACCGCTGGCCTGAACATTGGCGAGCTGGTCTACCAGATCCTGCACCACGGCTACGAGAGCAAGGGCGAGCAGGCCAAGGCCGACACCCTGGAGCTGAACCACGTCGAGTTCGTGGGCGCGATCAACCAGATCCTCCCCAGCTCGGTCGGCCAAAACCTGTTCCCGACCCTGCTCGACCTGCTGCCCCTGGTCGACGACGGCACCGTCGAGGGCGCGATCGCCGACGTCGAGGCGATCGTCACCGACCTGGTCAACGACCCCGCCACCCTCGACGCGATCGCGGAGCTCATGGGCTCCTCGAGCGGCGCGACCCCGACCTCCTTCGCCGACCAGCGCGACACCTTCGTGCTCCTCAACCGCCTGCTGGCCTACCCGGAGATGGACCGCCTCTCGTCCGCGCTGTTCCAGCTCCTCGACCAGCACGACGGCGTCGACGCCAACGGCAACCCCAACGGCGAGCGCAACCTGTTCGCCGAGCTCCAGGGCGTGCTCTCGCGCACCCTCAAGAACGCCAAGGTCGCCCAGGGCAGCTCGGCCCAGGTGAGCCAGGGCCTCGGCGACCTCGCCGACGCGCTGCTCGAGGAGAAGCCCATGAAGGGCTTCGGCGACCTCGGCACCCCGGCCTGGTCGGTGCGCCTCGACCTGCACAACAACCCCGCCGTGGTCGCCGACCCGGCCTCGGGCCTCCTGCCCGTGCCCTTCGTCGACGGCGACGGCGACGGCGCGGCCGACGTGAACGCCAACGGCCAGCCGGTCGACGGCAGCGGCGCGGTGATCGAGATCGCGGCCTTCGGCAACGACGGCACCCGCGACAGCTACGGCCGCGCGATCGCCCCCGGCGGCGCGCTCTACTACGACTACTTCGACGCCAAGCACACCCTGCTCTCCGAGCTGCTCCTCGTCGTGGGCGAGCTGCTCAAGAAGGACATTGGCGCGGACAGCGTCGCGATCCTCGACGCCCTCGCGGATCGGGTCCCCAACGACAACGGCACCCCCGGTGACCCCAGCGACGACTACGAGACCCTCTCGCCCGACAGCCCGATCCTCGACCTGACCTACGCCCAGTTCGAGCTGGTCAAGCACACCCCGCTGGCCGACCTGCTCAAGGGGATCGCCCAGGTCGTCAAGAACGACCCCGACAAGTTCGGCGAGATCATCGACACCCTGATCGTGGCCCTGAAGCAGGCCGGCAACGCCGCCGCGCCGACCCTGCCCACGACCTCGACCAGCACCGGCAAGCAGCTCCTCGACGACCTCCTGCCCCTGCTGCAAGACACCCTGCGCCCCAACGGCCAGAGCACCTCGACCATGCGCGAGCTGCTCAGCGCCTTCAACTCGCAGCAGGCTCAGCTTCAGACCTTGCCGCCGAGCTTCGCGCGCATGATGAAGTATCACGACTACAAGAACCGCGTGCTCGCCGACGCGACCCACAAGAGCGTCATGCAGCGCCTGCTGGAAATGATGGAGCGCGCCAACCTCTGCAACGCGCCCTTCGCCGGCAACATGGCCGACTTCTACCTGCGCGCCATGGCCGGCGACCAGCGCCTGCTGGGGATCACGATCAGCATCAACACGATCGAGCGCCTGCTCAGCGTGGGCGTCCTGCGCCGCCTGCTGTGCGCGGGGATCCGTGACGACGACGTGCTGGCGCTCAAGGACTTCAACCAGAGCGGCGCCCTCGACGCCATGAAGCCGATCGCCAAGGTCTTCAGCGACCGCAACTCGATCCCGCTGCTCAAGAACATCATGCTCGGCCTCGGCAAGCACTACGAGGGCGTCATGCGCCCCACCGAGCCGACCGCGGTCGCGCTCCTCGAGTCGGGCGCCGTCGAGAAGCTGTTCGACGTGATCAACGACATGACCACGGTGCAGGTCCCCGGCCGCAACGACGTGGTGGCCGACGTGCTCGCCGACGTGCTCAGCGAGATCATGGTCACCAGCACCCCGGTCTTCGACCGCCGCGGCGTGCAGAAGCCGACCCTCATGCACCTGCTCATGGAGCCCTTCGACGCGCTCAACCAGCGCGCCCAGGCCAAGGGCGCGACCGCGCTCATGGACCGCGTGTTCAGCGGGCTCGGGGACGTGCTCTTCGCCACCTACATGGACGACATGGGCACCCCGGCCGACACCTCGGACGACGTCGAGCGCTGGCGCTACGACTGCCTCAAGGCGCAGATCGGCGCCGGGCTGACCTACCTCGCCGACACCCTCCCCAACACGCCGGCCGACCGCGCGCGCTGGGCCGCCGAGACCCAGAACGAGATCGAGCACCTGCTCAGCGGGCGCGAGGTCGTGCTGGTGATCGACACGCTCAAGGCGATCTCGGCCTCGCCCGAGAAGCAGGTGATCCACGCAGCGCTGGCCAACCTGTTCACCCCCAACCCCAACGCCAGCGAAGACGTGTTCGGCGCGATCTGCGTGCTCGCCGCGGGCCTGATCAACCACAAGAAGCAAGCCGCGCCCTCGAGCCCGGTCAGCGACCAGGCCCTGCAGCAGGTGCTGCACTTCGTCGGCGTCCAGCTCGACCCGGCCCTGAACCGCGTCAGCGGGATCGGGCGCCTCACGCTCAAGCTGATCGGCGCGGACAACGGGCTGCTCCTGCTCAAGATCGTGCGCAACGCGATCGACATGGGCCCCAACGGCACCGACGAGCCGCCGGTGGCCGTGCTGCAGCGGATCCTGGGCGAGGTGGGTGACGCCGGCGGCGGCGGACCGACCACGGGCGAGAGCCTCCAGACCCAGCTGCAGGGCATGCTGGACTTCATGCAAGACAGCGTCGAAGGCTTGCCGGCCTTCATTCAGCGGATCAAGAACCGCACCGTCACCCCCCAGCCGGTCTAGGGCGCCAAGCAGCCCCAGCCCACTTACGTCGACGGGCGGGGTGCTACACCCCGCCCGCTCCCTTGGTTGAGGACATGACCTACCGCCTCGTCACGATCGGACCCAGCCACTACTGCGAGAAGGTCCGCTGGGCCCTCGATCGGCTGCAGGTCCCCTACGTCGAAGACGCGCACCCGCCGGCGCTGCACATTCCCCGCGCCTGGTGGCTCGGCGGCGGGAAGACCGTGCCGGTGTTGATCGCCCCCGACGGCCAGGTCTACGCCGACTCGACCTTCGCCCTCGAGCACCTCGACGCCCTGGCCGCCCCGGAGGCCAAGCTCTACCCGGCCGAGCACGGGGCCGAGGTGCGCGCGCTCGAGGAGCGCTTCGACGAGGTGCTCGGGGTGCACGTGCGCCGCCTGGCCTACCTGCACCTGCTCTACGCCAAGGACCTGCTCCCGGTCATGACCCGGCGCGTGGGGCTCTGCGAGCGCGTGACCTTCCGCGCGACCCTCCCGCTCTTGCGCCGGCTCATGAAGCGCGCGCTGAAGATCACCCCCGAGGCCGGGGCGCGCAGCCGGGTCCGCGTGCTCGAGGTCCTCGACGAGGTCGACGCGCTGCTCGCCGACGGCCGTCGCTTCCTGGTGGGCGAGCGCTTCAGCGCGGCCGACCTGAGCTTCGCGGCCTTGCTGGCACCGCTCACGCTGCCGCCCGAGTACGGCTGGCCCATGCCCCCCCTGAGCGCCATGCCGGCGTCGTTCCAGGAGGAGGTCGCCCCGATCGTGGCCCGCCCCGCCGGCGAGTTCGCCCTGCGGCTCTACCGCGACGAGCGTCGCGCCACACCTGCGCCGCTCCTAGCCTGAGCGCGGGGTGTCTCCCTTGCGCGCCGACGCCTACATGCCGCGGTTGCGGTCGACGCGCTTGGCCTCGTCCCTGGCGCGCTCCTCGGCGGCCTTGAGCTGCTCGCGCTGCGCGGGGACCTGGGTCCGCGCGCGCGCCGCAGAGTAGGCCTCCGCCGCGGCGGAGAACTCGCCAGCCCGCTCGAGGGCCTGCGCCAGGGCGCGCTGGGCTTCGACCCGCCAGCCGAGGAGCGCGGCCACCCGACGCGCGTTGGGGAGGCTCACCTGAGGCCCGAACAAGGTCGGCGAAGGCGGGTCGTTCTCGAGCGCGCCCAGGGCTTGCTGGAGCAGCAGCGCGTCGCGCATGACCCGCCCGTCTCCGCTGAGCGCCACCCGCTCGAGCAGCTCGCGTCCGGCGTCCTCGCGCCCCGCGCGCAGCTCCACCCGCGCGCGCGCCAGGACCAGCCGCGCGTCCTGGGGGGCGCGGGTCAGCAGCAGGTCGAGCCCGCGGGCCGCGCGCTCGGGGTCGACCGCGAGGTCTGCGACGTCGAGGCCGCGAGGGGCCAAGGCCTCCCGCCCACCGGCGAGCCACCCGTACCACGCGGCCTCGGTCGCGAGCAGCTCGCGCACGGGCTCCGGCGCGGCCTTCACCCGAGACGCGAGCAGGGCGTCGGCTTGGCCCGGCTCCCCGAGCTGAATCAGGAGCGCCGCCAGGCGCCGCGCCGCCTGCCAGGCCTGGGGGTTCGCCGCGCAGAACGCCTCGAGCCCGGCCCGCGCGGCGCTCGCCTCGGGGTCGCGCCGCAGGCGCAGCTCGGCCAGCTCGAGGGCCAGGGCCTCGTCGGCGGGCGAGAGCTTCCCCGCGTAGGCGAGGACCTCGAGGGCGCGCTCGACGTCGCCCGGGCCGTGGCGCTCGACCAGCAGCCGCGCCAGGGACCGCGCGCCGATCGGGTGCACGGGGTTCAGCTTGAACACCTTGGCGAAGGCCTCGATCGCGGCGTCGCGCTGACCGCGTCGCTCGCAGACCTGGGCCAGCTGCAGGTGCACCTCGAAGTCGCGCGGGGTCTGCTCGGCGACCTTGCCCAGGACCTGGGCCGCCTCCTCGTCGGCGTTGGCGAGCACCAGCGCGAACCCGAGCTCCTTGAGCGCGCGGGGGTCGTCGGGGCGGCGCTCGACCAGCGCGCGCAGGGTCTTGAGCGCCTCGGGGAGGTCGCCCGTGAGCAGCGCCTCCTCGGCGTGGATCAGCGCGCGCTGATCGGTCGCGTCGAGGCGCCACACCGAGAGCACCTGGGCGCGGGGGACCTCGACGACCACGCGCTTGTCTCCCACGCCGATCGCGATCTTGAGCGGGTCGCCGTCGTCGACGATCTCGCCCTTGAGCTCGCTCCCGTCGCGGAGGTAGACCTCGTCTGCCGCGGCGAGGCCGGCCACCGCGGCCAGCAAGAACAGGAGGGAGCTGCGGAGCACGGAGCTCAGGCGGCTAGAAGCCGACGCCCCAGCGCAAGCCCCAGTTGCCGCCGTTGTAGTAGCCGCCCAGCCGAGTGCCGAGGCCGAAGCCCGAGCGCTGGTAGCTGCGGAAGCCGCCGTACTGGACGGGGCTTTGCGGGCAATAGAGCCCCGACTGGGGGTAGAGGAAGCCGTTGCCGAGCACCCGATAGCGACCGTAGAGCGGGTAGGAGTAGCCGGGCACGTAGTAGCCGTTGAGCACGCCGTTGCGGACCGCCTCGGCCTCGGCCTGGGCGCGCGCCTTCGCGTACTCGAGCTGGGCGAGGCGAGCCTCTTCCTTGGCCAGCGCCAGGCGCTCGCGGCGCTCCTCGCGCTCGGCCTCGAGCCGCTCACGCCGCTCTTCGCGGGCGAGGCGGCGGGCCTCGGCCTTGGCCTCGGCCTTGGCCTCGCGCTCTGCGCGCGCGGCCTCGATCCGCTTGGCGCGCTCGGCGGGCTCGATCCACTCACCGCGGTAGGGCACGAGGCCCTCGCTGCGGAACTTGTCTTCGAGGGTCACCCACTGGCCTTCGTGCTGCACGTAGCCGAGGGCCGCCCGGGCGCCGGGGTGGTTGGTGTCCACCCGGAGCACGTCGTAGAAGGCGCGCAGCGCTTCGTCGTCGAAGCCGTTGTCGCGGGCGAAGACCGCGAAGCGGTAGCGCTCGTCGGCGGTGCCCTTGGCGAGCTCAGCGCGTTGACGCTCGAGCTCGTCGTGGGCGTCGGGGGTCTCTTCGATCCGCTCGACGTCGGCCAGCGGGATCCGCATGAGGCCGAGCTTGTGCATGACCACGACCACGTCGCCCTGGGTTTCGACCACGCCCTCGAGCTGGCGCCCGTCGCGGGTGTGGACGATGTCCGCGCTCGCCAAGGGAGCCGCGAGGACGAGGGCCAAGGTGCTGAACAGGAGGTGCTTCATGAGAGCCTCCGAGGGAGGTAGAGCATGCGCGCTCTGTCCTCCAGTGTGCGCCGGAACGTCAGGAGACGCAAGGGGTTTGGCAAGTCTGGCGCCCGATGGCCCGCCAGCGCTAGAGTTGGGCATGACCGACGTGCCCCTGCGCTTCCCCGAGGTCCCGCTGCTGTGGACCGTGCCGGGGGTCTACAGCCCGGCGGAGCGCGCGGCCTTCGCCGCGCGGATCGAGGCCGGCGAGCCCGAGCAGGCCACCAACAACACGATCCGGTTGACCTACGCCGAGCGCTAACCCCCTGAGCCCGACCTCTCCCCGGCCGCGCGTGCGAAGCTGGCAGAGGAGGCCGAGCGAGCGGTGAGTGACGCAGAGTGGTCCTACGCCTCGGCATTGATCGAGCTCGAGGAGGAGGCGACCGAGGGCCCCGGCGCCCTGGGCTCACCCGCCGTGGGCAGCGAGATCGGGCCGTTCGCGGTCGAGGCGAACCTCGGGCGCGGGGCCATGGGCGAGGTCTTCCAGGTGCGCTACCGGGGGCGGAGCTTCGCGCTCAAGCTCCTGGCGAACGAAGACCCGCGACAGCGCGAGCGCCTCGCGCGCGAAGCGCAGCTCGTGGGAGCCCTCGACCACCCCGGGATCGTGCGCCTGCATGGGGCCGGCTCGGTCGACGACCGCACGTTTCTGCTCTACGCGCTGGTGCCCGCCGCGCGTCGGCTGAGCGAGGCCTGGGCTGGGCTCGAGCTCACCGAGCGGGTGGAGCTGATCGCGGCCGTCGCCGAAGCGGTGGGCCATGCCCACGCGCAGGGGGTCGTGCACCGCGACCTCAAACCCGAGAACGTCCTCGTCGACGGCGCAGGACGGCCCTGGGTGATCGACTTCGGCCTCGCGACCCACGCCGACCTCGGCCGGCTGACCCAGTCTGGCGCGCTGCTCGGGACCCCCTCCTACATGGCCCCGGAGCAGTTCGCCGTCGAGGGCGCCCTGCAGCGCCCTCCTGTGGACGTGTGGTCCCTGGGGGTCTTGCTCTACGAGGCGCTCACCGGGACGCTCCCCTTCCCCGCGACCACGGTGCTCGAGCTGAGCGTTCTGCTCCAGCGCTGCGCGCCGCGCCCTCCGCGCGCGCTCGTCCCGGAGGTGCCGCGCGCGGTCGAGGCGGTCTGCCTGCGCGCGCTGCGCCTCGCCCAGGACGAGCGCCCCCCCGACGGGCA
>JAGQRJ010000725.1 GCA_020425635.1 Planctomycetota bacterium
AGACCCGCGCCCGCGGCCCGTTGGGGGTGAGACCGAGCAGCTCTGCTGCGAGGTCGAGGGGGCCTCGGAGAGGCCCCCTGAAAGCCGGCTAGCGCTTGGGCTTGGCGCGCTCCTCGAGCAGGGGCTTGACCTGTCGCAGGAGCAGCCCCAGGTCGTGCTTGGGGGAGTGGCCCGAGGCGTCGTAGCGCAGCACGAAGTTCTTGTCGATCAGCTGGAAGCCGGGGACGAGGTTCCAGCTGGCCTGGTTCACGTAGCGCGCGTCACCCACGAGCACGACCGTGTTCTTGCGCCCCTCCAGCTCGAAGTGCTCGACCCACTTGGCCGCGTCCTCGACCGTAGGCTCCTTGCGGTTGCTCATGTCGTAGAGCAGGAGCTGGACGTAGACGATCCCGCGGTCGCTGGGCTTGACCCCGCCGACCTCCTCCAGGTATTCGTCGAAGGACTTGAGCCCAGCCTGGGGGCGGTTGTTCCCGTAGGGGCCGAGCTCGGTGTTGGCGCCCACGAAGGCCTGGCAGGCCGGACAGTTCATGCCGATGGGCTCGACGATGATCACCTTCCCGCGGAAGTCGCTGAGCTTGACCGTCTCGCCCTTGTGGTTCTTGAGCTCCAGGTCGGGGTAGGCCTGATCCACCGCCGGCGGCCAGGGCTGCGGGATCGGCGCGGGCGTGTCCTGGGCGAGGGCCGGTATGAGGGCGAGCAGCAGGAGCGGGGCAAGGGTCCGCAGGCGCATGGAGTCCTCCTCGACCTGCACCTTAGCGAGCGCGGCCTCCCTCGCGCCAACCAACGCCGCGAGCCGGCGGGAGCCGGCTCGCGGGTGCGACCTGTCGGGTGCGCTTGGTTTAGAAGTCGTCCGAGCTCTCGAGGATCGAGGCGTAGCGGTCGAGGTGTTCGAGGAAGATCGCCGTCCCCCGGGCGACGCACGACATGGGGTCGTCGGCCACGCGGGCGGGGAGCCCGACCTCGCGCTCGAGGAGCGGCGCGAGCCCGCGCAGGAGCGCGCCGCCGCCGGTGAGCACCAGGCCCGAGTCGACCAGGTCGGCGCTGAGCTCGGGCGGGGTCTCCTCGAGGCACTCGATCACCGCGGCCACGATCTTCATGACGGGGGCGAGCAAGACCTCGCGGATCTCGGCCGAGTTGACCATGCAGGCTCGCGGGCGGCCGACGCTCACGTCGCGGCCCTTGACCTCGAGGCTGACCTCCTCGGCCATGGGCACCACCGAGCCGAGCTGGATCTTGATCCGCTCGGCGGTCTGCGAGCCGATGTAGAGGTTGTGGCTGCGGCGCATGTGCTCGACGATCGCGTCGTCGAACTTGTCGCCGGCGACGCGCACCGAGCGCGAGGAGACGAGCTCGGCGAGCGAGGTCACCGCGATGTCCGCGGTGCCGCCGCCGATGTCGACGATCATGTGGGCGTTGGGCTCCTGGATCGGCAACCCGGCGCCCAGGCCAGCGGCGCGCGGCTCCTCGATCAGGAACACCTGGCGCGCGCCGGCGCGCTCCGCGGAGTTGAAGACCGCCTGCTTCTCGACGGTGGTGATCCCGCTGGGGACGCCGATCACGACCCGGGGGCGCACGCCGAAGCGGCGGTTGTGCACCTTCATGATGAAGTAGTGCAGCATGGCCTCGGTCACGTCGAAGTCTGCGATCACGCCGTCCTTGAGCGGGCGCACGGCGCGGATCCCGGCGGGGGTCTTGCCGAGCATGTCCTTGGCGGCGTGCCCCACGGCCATGCCGTTCATGAGCACCTCGCCGGTGTCCTTGCGGACCGCGACGACCGAGGGCTCGTCGAGCACGACGCCCTCACCCCGCACGCACACCAGCGTGTTTGCGGTCCCCAGGTCGATCCCCATGTCGATCGACAGCAAGCCGAGAATGTAGTTCAACCCGAGCATGTTCAGCTCCTTCGCACATACCACTGTTCGGCGTTTCCGAGAGCTGGCTGTAGGGTTTCTCTGGGAGGGGTTTAACGTGCCCCTCGGCGGCCTGCGTGGGGGCTTGGCGCGCGCTATGCTTCCCGGGTCAGGAGGGTCCATGGGCCACGACGAGAACCCCTACGCGGCGCCGAGCGCCCTGGGCGGAGGGAGCACCGAGGCCGCCCTCGCCGCGTCGTTCCAGCACGACAGCTACGTGATCCGGCGCAAGGTGTTCAAGCTCTTCGGCGGCGCGTTCCATATCTACGACGCGGCCATGGAGCACGTGCTCTTCTACGCCGAGCAAAAGGCGTTCAAGCTCAAGGAGGACTTCCTCGTCTACGCCGACGAGGGCAAGACCACCCCCCTGCTGCGGATCCGCGCGCGGAGCGTGATCGACTTCGGCGCGACCTACGACATCACCGACGCCAAGAGCGGCCAGATCCTCGGCTCGGCCCGTCGCAAGGGGTTCGCGAGCATGGTCCGCGACAGCTGGGAGCTCTACGGACCCCGGGACGAGCTCCTCGCCAGCGCCCAGGAAGACAGCCTGGCCCTGGCCATGGTCCGCCGCCTGCTCTCGAACCTCGTGCCCCAGACCTTCGACGTCAAGGGCCCCGACGAGGCCCTGCTCGCGCGCTTCGCCCAGCACTTCAACCCCTTCGTGTTCCGCATGACCCTCGACTACTCCAGCGACGTGAACCACGAGCTGGACCGCCGCCTGGGGATCGGGTTGGCGGTGTGCATGACCGCGATCGAGGGACGCCAGAGCTGAGCGGCGCCGGAGGAGACGGCGAAGCCGACCCCTACGCACCGCCGAGCAGCGAGCTCAGCGGTGGGCGAGCCGACCGCGACTGGCGATCCCTCGAGACCCTGATCGTCCGCCAGGAGTTCGGCCTCGCGCGCCAGTTCGCGGTGCTGGACGACGAAGAAGAGCCCCGCTTGCTCCTCCGCGCGCGCGGGCGCGTCGCCAACCACTTCGACGCCCTCTTCCCCGGGGACCCTCCCTCCAGCGCGGGCTTCGAGCTCCGCTACCGCGTCGGGCTCATGAGCCGTGAGCTGCGGATCACCGAGCTCGCCCGCTCGGGGCTCTGGCGTCGAGCCGCCTTCGGCCGCTGGCGGCTCGAGGTCTCCGAGCCGCGCTGGAATCGCGCGCGCCTCAAACAAGGGCTGATCGGCGGGGCCACTCTCGTCGACCCCCACGGGGGCCCGGTGGCGACGCTCAGGACCCGCACCCTGCGACGCGGGGTGTGGCTGGAGCTCGAGCCGGGCACCGAGTTCCCGCGAGCGTGGGCCCTGGGGCTGGCCCTCGCCTACGCGATCGCCGGCTCCTGAGCCGCGTCACGGCTGTGTAAGGGCTTCCAGCGAACGGGGAGCGGCCTGGAACAAAAGCGCGGCAGGCGCGTGGGAGATGGTCTACTGGAGGGACCATGCTGCGCTTGCTGCTGACCGCCTGTTTGCTCGTGCCCGCCGCCGCCTTCGCTCAGGCAGAGGCGCCCCGCGCGGAGTTCGCCGAGCGCTTGGACTCGGTCGAGCCGACCCTCGAGGGCTACAAGGCCCTCGTGGCCTGGTGCGAAGCCCAGGGCTTGCGCGCCGAGGCGCGCGTCGCTCGCGAGGCGCTGCTGGCCCGCTTCCCCGCAGACGTGGAGACCCACCAGGCGCTGCGGCACGTGCTGCGCGACGGGGTGTGGCGGACCCGCGACGAGGACTACCTCGCGCGGGGCTACGTCAAGGAAGACGGGCGCTGGCTCTCCCCGCGCGAGGCCGAGAAGCGCGCCCTCCGCCGGGCCGAGCGCGAGTGCACCAAGGCGCTCCGCCGGGCCCGCACCGAGGGGATCGAAGCCGTGCGCGCCGAGGTCCAGGCGTTCTCCGACGAGGCGGCGATCGAGACGCTCCAGGAGCACGTGCGCGGCTCGGACGAGGACGTCCGCCGCCTCGCGGTGCAGGAGCTCGGCCGACGCAGGTCGACCAAGAGCGAGGTGATCCTGGCCAAGGCCGCCGTGCTCGACCCCTGCGAGGCCGTGCGCGAAGACGCCCTGGCCGCGCTGAAGTCGGTCGCCGGCGAGGGCGCCCCGCGCAAGGCGCAGCAGGTCTTCTACGTGGGGCTGACCCGCGAGCGCCCTCAGGAGCGGGTCCGCGCGGCGCGGGCGGTCAAGGCCTTCCCCTTCCGCAACGCGGTCCCGCGCATGATCCGGATCCTGCGCGAGAGCGCGAGCGGCTTCGGACGCTCGAGCATTTCGACCACCACCCAGCGCGCCTACGTTCGCGGCTACACCCTCACCGCCGGCGGCACGGGCCTGACCACCGCCGAGGTCGCCGACCCCGAGGTGGCCGTGCAGCAGGAGGGCAC
The DNA here is from genome assembly GCA_020425635.1 of Planctomycetota bacterium. Lineage (GTDB taxonomy): Bacteria > Planctomycetota > J058 > J058 > J058 > JAGQRJ01. The sequence continues at coordinate 4,258 of JAGQRJ010000725.1, forward strand.
GGTCCTCGACGTCAAGGTGCTCAAGTGGGAGCGGGAGCGTGTGGTCGAGGTGCTCTCGGGCCTCACCGGCGAGAACTTCGGCACCGACCCGCAGCCCTGGGAAGACTGGTGGCGCGAGAACCGCGGCTCCTTCGAGCTGCGCTAGCCCGTGCTTTCAGGGGGCCTCTCCGAGGCCCCCTCGACCTGTTTCCAGGGGGCCTCTCCGAGGCCCCCTCGACCTGTTTCCAGGGGGC
>JAGQRJ010000726.1 GCA_020425635.1 Planctomycetota bacterium
CCAGGAGCACGCCGCCAGGGAGCTCGGCGCGCCCTCCGCGCTCCGCGACCTGGGCCGCGGCTTGCACGTGGCAGGCCAGGAGCCGCGCCCCCACCTGAGGGCGGAGCCAGTCGTGTAGGAGGCGAGTCTGGACGGGCCGGGGGAGCTCGGCCCAGCCGGCCAGGGGCAGGCGCGCCGCGCCCAGGTCGAGCCCGGCCTCGCGCAGGCCCCGTACTTCGTCTGCGAGCCAGTCCTCGTGCTCCTGCGCCGAGGCGGCGAGGCGCTCCAGCGACTCGCGCAGCCGCGGGTTCAGCTCGCGCAGCAAGGGCAGCACGTCGCGGCGCAGGCGCGCGCGCAGGAAGCGGGGGTCCGCGTTGGCCGGGTCCGTGCGCCAGGCGACCCCGCGCCGGAGCAGGTAGGCCTCGACCTCGGCCCGCGACTCGCCCAGCAGAGGGCGGACCAGGGTCGGGCCCTGGGGCAGGCGGCGGGTCGCGGGGATCCCCCGCAGTCCGCTGAGCTGGGTCCCCCGCAGCACCCGCCAGAGCACGGTCTCGGCGTGGTCGTCGCGGGTGTGACCGAGGGCGATCCCCGCCGCGCCGCAGGCGCGGGCCTGCTCGGCGAGCCAGGCGTAGCGCGCGTCGCGGGCTCCGGCCTCGAGGGAGCCCGCCTCGCCGGCCAGCGCGGCGAGGCGACCGCAGACCAGGGGCACCCCCAGACCCTGGGCGAGGGCGGCGACCGCCTCCCGGTCGGCCCGGGCTTGGTCCTCGGGGCGCCAGCCGTGGTCGAGCTGCGCGAGGGTCAGCTCGAGCTCGGGGCGCGCGGCCCGCAGGGCGCAGGCGAGGGCGCTCGAGTCGGGCCCGCCCGAGACCGCGACCACCCACGGCCCCGGGGGCAGCTCCAGGCCCCGCAGGGCGGCTCGCACACGTCGTTCGAAGGGGTCCAGCGCGTCCTCCAAGCCACCCGACGGGTGGCGGCGCCCCGCATGTTACAAGGGGCGCATGAGTGAAGGCAGCTACACCAGTCCCCTCGTGGCGCGCTACGCGGGGCGCGCCATGGCCGCGCGCTTCGGCCCGCTGGCCCGCGCCCGCGCCTGGCGCCAGGCCTGGATCGCGCTGGCCGAGGCCGAGCACGAGCTGGGCGCCCCGGTCAGCGCCGAGCAGGTCGCCGCGCTGCGCGCGACCGCCGACGCGATCGACCTCGAGCGTGTGGCCGCGATCGAGGCCGAGACCCGCCACGACGTCATGGCCCACCTGCACGCCTGGGGCGAGGTGTGCCCCGAGGCGGCGGGGGTCATGCACCTCGGCGCGACCAGCTGCTTCGTCACCGACAACGCCGACGCCCTGATCTTCAAGGGCGCGCTCGAGGGGATCCGCGACCGGCTGGTGCAGCTCGTGCGCGCCCTGGCCGCCCTCGCCGAGCGCGAGGCCGATCGCCCCTGCCTGGGCTACACCCACTTCCAGCCCGCCCAGCCGGTCACCGTCGGCAAGCGCGTCGCGCTCTGGCTACAAGACGCGGTGTGGGACCTGGAGGAGGTCCAGGGGCGGCTCGACGCCTTCCCCTGCCGCGGGGCCAAGGGGACGACCGGGACTCAGGCCTCGTTCCTCGAGCTGCTCGGCTCGGCCGAGGCGGTCGAGGAGCTCGACCGCCGGGTCGGCGAGAAGCTCGGCTTCTCCAGGTCGGTGGAGCTCGCCTGCCAGACCGGCCCTCGCAAGCACGACGCGTTGATCGCCGACGCCCTCGCGCAGCTGGGCGTGACCCTCGGCAAGCTCGGGCGCGACGCGCGGCTGCTGGCCCACACCGGCGAGCTGCGCGAGGCCTTTGGCAAGCACCAGGTCGGCTCCTCGGCCATGCCCTACAAGCGCAACCCCATGAAGGCCGAGCGCCTGTGCTCGCTGGCTCGCCTGCTCCCGCACCTGCGCGGGGTGATCGCGGAGACGGCGGCGACCCAGTGGCTCGAGCGCTCCCTCGACGACTCGGCGGCGCGGCGCGTCGCGTTCCCCGACCTGTTCCTGGCCGCCGACGGCGCGCTGCGCGTGGCCTGCGACCTGGTCGGCGGGCTCGAGGCCGACGTCCCGACCGTCGAGGCGCGGCTGGGAGAGTACGCGCCCTACTTGCTGGTCGAGCGCCTGCTCGTGCGCGGCGTGCGCCAGGGCGGCGACCGCCAGCAGCTGCACGAGGTGCTGCGCACCCACGCGGTCGCCTCCCGCGGCGCGCCGAACCCGGGCGAGGCCTTCCTCGCGGCCCTCGAGCAGGACCCGACCTTCGCCCACGAGCCGCTGCGCGAGCTGGCGGACCCCGCCGAGCTCGTCGGCATGGCCCCCCGTCAGGTGCGGCGCTACCTCGAGGGCACCGTGCGCCCCCTGCTCGCGCGCTACGCGGCGGTCGCCGAGGGCGGCGACCCCCTGCGGGTTTGAGGGCCCCCCCGGCAGCCGCGATCCGTCGGAGGTGAGCCGGAGCAGAAGATCACCGCCGAGGACGTAGAGGTGTCGCAGAGAGGCCTGCGTGAAGACCGTCGTCGGCAGTCGCACCTTCAAAGGGAGGCTCCGCCAGCTCAAGGCTCGCGTCGGCCGAAGCCTCACGTGAACTCCACGTCGAGAGCCGGATCGAACTGCCGCGCGCTCCTCTGCGAAAGCTCTGCGTCCTCAGCGTCTCAGCGTCTCAGCGGTTCAAGGTCTCCGTGAACCCCGCTCGACTAGCCCGCAAACTCACCACTTCGTGGTGAGATTTGCGGGCTAGTAGGGCTTCTCGGGCGCGGCGAAGCGCACGTCCTGGATTCCGGCGCGCACGACCTCGTTCAGCGCGAGGACCACCACCTGGG
>JAGQRJ010000727.1 GCA_020425635.1 Planctomycetota bacterium
ACTCCAAGAAGGCAGCAGGTTGACGCCGGGCACAGCGCTTGCTCGACTAGCCCTGTTCGGAGGTTCCCGTGCTCTCCCTGACCGATCTGACCGTCGCTGACGTCATGACCGTAAACCCCGTGTGCCTGCGGCCCGACGCGACGCTGGCCGACGCGTCGAGCACGCTGCTCGCCAAGCGGCTGACTGGCGCGCCGGTCGTCGGCGCCGACGAGTCGCCGCTGACGGTGGTCTCGACCGCCGACCTCTTGCGCGCGTACAGCACGGAGCCCGACGCCGGCTCGGTCGCCAAGCAAGGGATCGCGACCGCCGTGCAGCAGGTGCCCGTGACCTGCGAGGGCTCCATGGCCCTGACCTTGGCCTGCGAGCGCATGGTGCGCGCGCGGACCCACCAGCTCCTGGTCGTCGACGGCGGCCGACTGGTCGGGGTGCTGAGCTCGACGGACGTGGTGCGCGCGGTCGCGTGCATCGACGACCTGCGCAAGAGCGGGCGCTTCAAGACCGACGCTGGCGCCGCGAGCGACGCCACATCCACGTAGACGCCGCGGCGAGCAGCGCCCCGCGGGAGGAGACCCCCATGCCCTGGCAGCAGACCGTCGAGTCGCTCATGACGCGCGACGTCTTGACGACCCCAGAGAGCGAGCCCCTCGTCACCGCCATGGAGACCATGGCCGAGCAGCGGATCCGGCACGTGCTGGTGACCGACGCCAACAACGCACTGGCGGGGATCCTCAGCAACCGCGACGTCGCGCGCGCCGTCCTCGTCGACCGCGAGCGCAAGCTCGACCTCTACGCGGTCACCGTGGGCTCGGTCATGACCCGCGACCCGATCACGGTCGGCGCCCAGGCGCCCCTGGCCGAGGCCGCGCGGCTCATGCTCGAGAACCGGATCAACGCCCTCCCCGTGCTCGACAAGGAGGGCGAACTCGCCGGGATCATCACCAGCGACGACCTGCTCTACGCGGTGGTCCAGGCGGGCCCGCTCCGTTCGCCCCAGCTCTAGCTCCGAGCCTGGCGCGCGGACTGCGGGCTAGCGCCCGGGCGCCAGCAAGCCGCCGCCCTCGTGCACGGGGTGCAGACGGCGATCGAGCTGCTGCAGGATCTCGCGGTGAACCTGGGCGTGCTGCGGGCCCAGGCCCCGCAGCAGCTCCCCGAGGACGACGTGGTGCTCGGGGTGCTCCTCGGCGAGCTCCTTGCGCAGGAGCATGGCGTAGGCGTCGGCGAGCCACACCGCCGCGCGCAGCTCGCGCGCCAGCATGGGCTCGAGGGTCTCGCGCACGAGGGTCGCGCGCTCGAGCGCGTCCTGGTCGACGTGCCAGTCCTTGGCGTACTGGCTGATCGTCTCGCCCAGGGTGATCGCCCACCCCTCGGCCCGGGGGTCCTTGGCCTCGCGCCCGCGGCGCACGAGCTCGGCGTAGAGCGGCAGCGCCTCGTCGTAGAGCCGGCTGCTGCGCCGGTTGTAGGCGCGCACGGCGAGCTCGTCGAGGGGGTTGGACGCCAGCGCGGCGCCGACCGACTCGCCCTCGCGGTGGGCCGAGTCGGAGCCGGCCCCGTGGGCCGCTGCCTCGGGGACGGCCGTCACCCGCGCCTTGCGCTTGGGGACGAAGACCACCCCCTCGGGCGTGTGCACCTGCAGCACCCCGCCGTGGCTGTGCACCTCGCCCACGATCGGGTCGAGGCCCCCGACCTTCAAGGCCTGGGCCCCGTCCTTGGGGCTCGGCGCAGCGTAGGGGTCTACGCGGCCTACGCCCAGCGCGATCCCCAGGCCGGCGACCACCGCCAGACCGGCTACCCAAGGCTTGTCGTTGCTCGGACCATGACCGTGCTCGTCGCTCATGCTCGCCTCCGCGGTGAGCGTAACACCGCGGTCGCGGATAGAAAACGGCGAGGCGCGCGGGGCCTCTGGCCTGGGCCCCGCGAGCCGGAGGGCGGGGTCGAGGCTACACTGAAGCCGTGTTCCAGCTCAGGGTTCAGACCGGGTGTCGGGCCGGGGAGGTGATCCCCTTGCCCGCCGAGACCAACGCGCCGCTGTCCCTCGGCCGGGGGCGGGAGGCCGAGGTCCGCTTCCCGGAGGACGCGACCATGTCTCGGGTGCACGCCGAGCTGCACTGGCGCGGGGGCTGGTCGATCGAGAACAAGAGCCAGCACGGGACCTACGTCGGCGCGCGCCGCGCGAAGCGCCGCCGCAAGCTCAAGCCGGGCGACGTGCTCGTGCTGGGGGACACCGAGGTCGTGTTCCAGCGCGCCGGGGCCGAGGCTCCGCGCAAGGTCGAGTTCACCCCAGCCACCCCCCACCTGGCGCGTCCGCCAGCCTCGGCGGGCTACGACGCCGACGGGAACTTCCACATGGGGCAGACCTTCCTGGCCCCGGGCGACGCGGAGCTCTCGTTCATTCAGCTCGGGGGGACCCGCTTGGGGGTCCGGGTTCGGCGGCGACGCGCGATCTTCTTCACCACCGTGGCGATCCTGGCCGCCCTCGGCGTCACGGTCCTCGGCGTGCGCCTGGTGCTCCCCCTCTGGGAGCGGCAGCCGCGGGTGCTCGCCGTCGCCACCTGCTTCGGGCTGCTCCCCGCGCTGCCCTACCTGTTCTTGATCAAGCTCCTCGACCGCAACAACCAGATCCCCTGGCGCAACGTGCTCGGCTGCCTGGTGTGGGGGGGGACGATCGGCTGCGGCGTCGCGCTCCTGGTGAACGGGCTGGCCCGCGAGGCGCTGACCGCGCTGCTGATCCCGGGGGCAGCCTCCGGGGCCACCGCCGCCTTCGTCGCCCCCGTCGTCGAGGAGCTGATCAAAGGGCTCGGGGTCGCGGTGCTGATCTGGATCTTGCACGACGAGTTCGACAACGCGCTCGAGGGGCTCGTGCTCGGCGCGACCTGCGGGCTCGGCTTCGCCCTGGTCGAGAACGCGCTGATCTACGACGTGCGCTTCCTCGCGCGCGGCGGAGAGGAGGCGCTGTTCACCTACGGGCTCTACCGGACCCTGGTCAACGCCCTGATCGGACACCCGGTCTACACCGCCATGTTCGGCGCGGGGCTGGGCTTCATGCGTGAGACCGCGCGCGGGTTGAAGCGCCGCTGGGCCTACGCCGCCGGGGGGCTGGCCCTCGCGATCGTGCTGCACCTGGTGTGGAACTGGGCCGCGATCTTCCTCACCCAGCAGCTCGAGGACGTGCGCAGCGTGGTCGCGCTGGGGATCACCACGGGGGTCTTCGGCGGAATCGGGGTGCTGTTCTTCGTCTCGGCCTACGCCGTCGCCGCGAGCCGCGAGCGGCACGTGCTCCTGACCTACCTCGACGAAGAGCAGGCCCAGGGCTTCGTGCAGCCCGAAGAGCTCGAGAGCTTCCGCTCGCTCTTTGGGCGCGAGCGCTGGGAGCTCGCGGGGCTCGCCTCCTACGGCGTGAGGCTCTACCGCCTGCGGCGCCGACTGCGCGCGGCTCAGGTCGAGCTGGCCCTGCGCAAGTGGCACCTGGGCAAGGGCGACCGCGTGCGCGGGAGCGCCACCGACGCCTACGTCCGCGACGCGCGCGAGCGGATTCGCGACGCGCGCAACGCGCTGAACGCGATCGAGCGCAGCCACTCCAGCCGCCTGCCGCGGGTCAGCGAGACGGGCACCAGCGCGGGGACGGGCGGCGAAGCGGGCTAGCCTGCGCGGTCAGTCTCGCGCCGGCGGAGCCTCCTGGAAGAGGCCGCGCAGGCGGAGTGCTTCCTGGTAGCGGTAGGACCCGAGGTTGGTCTCTACTTGGAGCACGTAGCTCAGGAGCTCGAGGGCCTCCTCCTTGCTCGGGACCCCGGGCTGACCGGGGTGCGCCGAGGTCAGCTTCGCCAGCTCGACGCGCGCGGAGATGAGGTCCTGAGGGTCGAAGTAGCGCGCGTCGATCGCCGCTCGAAACCAGCGCGCCGCCTCGGACGGATCGATCTGCATGCCCAGCACCGTACCGCTCCGCGCGTAGAGCACGCCCAGGGCGAGCATGCCTCCCGAGCGATCGGCCTGGGCGGCGCGCCGGTAGCACTCGCGCACGACCTCCGCGCCCTCGCGTCGCCACTGCGCTGCGTCCCAGCCGAGCGCGCGGCGATCGGAGGTGTGGCGCAGGACCTGGCCCAGCTCGGACCAGGCCTCTTGGCTGGCAACGTCGGGGTGAGCGCGCGCGACGAGGTCGAACAGCGCGCCCTGGCGCTAAACGCGGACTTGCTGCTCGAGCCAGGTGCAGGAGCACAGGGCGGCGTTGCCCGTCGTCACATCCACGAGCTGCGCGAGGAACTCCTGCACGAGGAGGTCCTCGCATCCGTCGAACTCCCCAGGCCGAGGCGGCTCGAGGCGCGCGAGCGCGCGGTCGAGGGGGTGCGGCAGCGAGGCGGCCTCGACCTGGCGCGGGAACCCGTCGGGGGCCTCGGGGACCTTCGCGCGGTCGCCCAAGGGCTGCAGCGCGCGCTCGGGGTCCGCGAGCGCGTCGACGTCGCGACCCGCGGGCTCGCGAGGGCTGGAGGGGCTGCGCAGGGCGAGGCTCGCGGCCGCGCCCGCGGAGAGCAGGGCCACGACGACGAAGCCCACGGCGACGTGGCGCTCGGGGCCAGGCGGCGCGGGCGCGCGGAGGGCGGCCGCGAAGGCGCGCGCGCTGGGGAAGCGCTCGGCGGGGTCCTTGGCCAGGGCTTTGAGGCACGCGCGTTCGAGGTCCGCCGGGACCTCGGGGTTCAAGCGGCGGGGCGACGTCGGGGGCTGGCTGAGCACCGCGTGCAGGACCCCGATCGGAGAGCCGCCGCGGAAGGGCGGGGCGCCGGTGAGCGCGTGGTAAAGCACCGCGCCCAGCCCATACACGTCGGCGCGCTCGTCGACCGGCTCCCCGGCCCGGGCTTGCTCGGGGGCCATGTAGGCGGGCGTCCCGAGCACCGCCCCGGTCTGGGTCAGCGAGCTGCCGTCGAGCGCTCGGGCGAGCCCGAAGTCCGCGAGCAGCGGGCGCCCGTGCTCGTCGAAGAGCACGTTGCTGGGCTTGAGGTCGCGGTGCAGCAGCCCGCGGGCGTGCACGTGGGCCAGGCCTCGCGCGAGCTCGATCGCCAGCGCGCGCGCCGCCTCCGGGTCCAGCGGGCCGCGCGCGAGGCGGGCCTCGAGGTCGCCCCCCTGCGCCAGGTCGAGCACCATGTAGAGCCGGCCCTCGAACTCGCCGGCGGTGTGCACGCGCGCCACGTTGGGGTGCTCGAGGGCCGCCAGCGCGTGGGCTTCCCGCTGGAAGCGCTCGAGCGCCTCAGGGTCGTCGAAGAGCGTCGCCTTCAGCGCGCGACGCGCCCCGGTCGAGCGGTGCTCGACGCGCCACACGGCGCCCATGCCCCCCGCGCCCAGGCGCTCGAGGAGCCGGTAGTCGCCGACCGTGGTGCCTGGGGACCAGCTCACTCTCCCTCACCCGCTGCCCGCGCCAGCCGAGCCTTCAGGCCCGCCACCGCGCGCTCGGCCTCGGCGCGCTTGAACGATTCGTTCGTGCTCCACAGCGCCTCCTCAGCATAGCGGAGCGCGAGCTCGTCGGAGATTCGGTCCGGGAGCGCGGGGTGCTCCCAGGCCAGCGAGGCGAGGCGGAGCTTCGCGACCGTCGCGTCTTGGGGGTCGCGCCCCGGCACCCCGAGCGCCGCGAGGTAGCAGCGCTGGGCCTCGGCGGGGTCTGGCGCCAGGCCCAGCGCTTCCACCCCGTAGCCGAGGTAGAGGTTCGCCCGCGCGATCCAGCCGTCGGAGCGCCCCGCCTGCGCCGCTCGCCGAAAACACTCGAGCACGACCTCGGCCTTGACCTGCTCCCAGGTGGCGTCGTCGAAGAGCGCGCGTCGCAGGGCTTCGTGCTGGAGCAGCCGCGAGCCGAGGGTGAACCAGGCCTCCTGGCTCAGGCGGCGCGTGACCTCGTTCGCTTGCTCGCGCCCGCGGACGGCGACTGTGTAGAGCAGGGCCGCCGCCTGCTCCAGGCGCTCCTCGCGGAGCAGCCACTTGTAGGCCTGCTGGAGCGCGTTCGGGTTGGTCGCGGCGAGGAGCTCCTCGGCGGTTCCATACAGGGGGCTCCAGGCGAAGCCCTCGAGGTCCGCGGGGGCGAGCGCGGGGAGCGCGCGTAGGGCGCGGTCGAGCGGGTGGGGGGCCGTCGCGAGGCGCCGCTTCAGCGCGTCGATCAGGGCCTGCACCCGGGCTTGCTCCGCGGGCGCGATCGCTCGCTCGACCTCCTCCGCCCGCGCGAGCGCCTCCTCGAGGGTGAGCGCGCCCTCGAGGGTCGGGTGGTCCAGGGTCAGCTGCGCGAGGTGGAGCCAGGCGGTCGGGAGGTCGCCCGGCCGGTCGACGGGCAGCCGGTGAACCTCCCGGAGCCAGCGCAGCGCCTCCGCCGGATTCGGCGTGGGGCCCGAGTCCATGCAGCGCCGGCCGAGGTGCAGCGCGCCCTCGGGGCGGCCGCCCTGGGCGCCGCGGCGGTAGCACTCGTTCACGACCTCGTCTCGGACCTGGGCCCACGCCTTCGGGGTCCAGAGCAGATCGCTGAGGAAGGGGTTTCCGCCCTCGAGGGCCACCCCGAGGGTGACCCACCCCGCCTGGCTGTCGCGGCGTGGCCCCGGATCGGTCAGCGCCTGGCCGCGCGTGGCGACCTGGTAGAGGAGCGCGCCCGCCAGCAGGTGCTGCTTGCGGTCGACGAGCCAGGTGTAGACGTGCTCCAGCTCGCCCGCGCGCGTCGCCGCGAGCAGGCCCTCCTCGTCGGAGAGCAGGCCCCAGTGGAACCCGTCCAGGTCGTCCGCGGTCACCGGCGGGAGCTTCCCCAGCACGGCGTCGAGCTCGTGGCTCGGGCGCGCGTCGGGCGGCTCGAGCGGCGCGCCCGCGAGCGGCGGGGGCTCCGTGGGGGGGGCGAGGTCGGGCTCGGCGCGCGCTGCTCGGGTGGACGCGACGACGGC
>JAGQRJ010000728.1 GCA_020425635.1 Planctomycetota bacterium
CAAGCTCCGCCCCTACGGCTTGGTGGCCTGAGGTTTTTAGGATCGGCGTCGGCGTCGGCCTCGGCCTCGGACTCGGCGTCGGCCTCGGACTCGGACTCGGCGTCGGCCTCGGACTCGGACTCGGACTCGGTCTCGGACTCGGCCTCGGACTCGGTCTCGGCCTCGGACTCTCGGGCCAACTGGGGCGCACTGCGCGGGCACCGGCGGAGCTCGCCTTCGCCCGTGCCTTCGCGAGGGGCTCGGAGAGCCGGCGGCTGCGGGTCGTGGGGTGAGCTCGAGCAGGTTTGCTGCGAGAGCGCGCGCTACGCGCTCGTCACCAGCCCGGAGCAGGAGTTGAGCTCGCTGAGCACGGCGCGGATCTCGCGGCTGAACTCGCCGGCCGACTGGTAGCGGTGCTTGGGGTCGTAGCGCATGGCCTTGGCGCAGAGCTCGCACACCTCGAGCGGGATCAGGCGGCGGTTCATGGGCCGCTCGAAGTCGCGCTTGAAGCGCCCGCGCAGGTCTTGCAGCGAGAGCGGCGCCTTGGGCTGGAGGCCCGTCAGGGCCGAGGCGAGGACCAGCCCCAGGGCGTAGACGTCGGCGCGCGCGTCGGCGTTGCGGCTCTCGCCGCTGCACTGCTCGGGCGAGGAGTAGCGCAGGGTGCCGACCGCGACCCCAGAGGCCGTGAGCTGCATGTCGACTTCGCTGTTGTCGTGGGCGAGGCCGAAGTCGGCGAGCTTGGGGTTGCCGTCGGCGTCGAGCAGAATGTTGCTCGGCTTGACGTCGCGGTGCACGATCCCGCGCTTGTGCACGTAGTCGAGGGCGCGCGCGAGCTTGTCGGTCAGCTTCAGCGCCTGGCGCACGGTGAGCGCGCCGTGGATCAGGCGGCTGCCGAGGGAGTCGCCCTCGACGAACTCCATGGCGAAGTAGGGGCGCCCGCGGGCCCTCCCGCAGCGCAGGATCTGGACCAGGTTCGGGTGCTGCATGCGCTGCAGGATCCGCGCCTCGCGCTCGAAGCGCGCGACCGCGTTGGGGTGGCGGACCACGGCCTCTTTCGAGAGCAGCTTGACCGCGACCAGCTTCTCGGCCTTCACGTCGAGGGCGAGGTAGATCTCGCCCGCGGCGCCGCGGCCTAACTCTTTGAGCAGCTTGTAGTGGTAACGGTCACCCATGCGCGGGGCGGTGCAAATCAGGAGCCAGCGGTCCATCTTCCGCGAACAGCAAGAACCATAGGACTTAGGGAGGGGGTGTCCAACTGCAGCCACCTCAAACCGAGAATTCGTTTCACATGTAAACCAGCTTTGGGAGCGAGGCGGTTTACGCGCCAACGGTTCAGCGCGGGGCGCGGAGGAAGCGACCCAGGAAGCCGAGGAGGTCGGGCCGGCTCCCCTCGGGGGGGAGCAAACCCTCGGCGCGCAGCCACGCCACCTGGCGCTCGATCGCGGGGCGCACCGGGGTCTTGCTGTAGCCCAGCTCGCGCTCGGCGCGCCGGTCGTCGACGAACCAGTAGAGCGACATGGCGCTGGCGAGGTTGCGGTTGAAGGTCACGTAGTCGCCGCGGTCCTCGCCCTGCGCCCAGGTCAGGCCCTCCACGGCGCGGCCGAGCCAGCCCGCCGAGGCCCGCCCCACGTCGAGGCGCAAGGACGACACCCCGAGCACCTCGCGCAGCACGCCGAGGAAGGCCGCGTTGGTCAGGTTCTCCCCCCCGAGCAGGTAGTTGGCGCCCCGCGGGGCGCGGGTCGCGGCCAGCGGGAAGGCCCGGGCCACGTCCATGACGTCGGCCGCGTTGATCCCCCCCGGAGGGCACACCGCGAGCCGGCCCATGGCCAGCCCGAGCAAGACCCAGGAGCTGTGCTGGCTGCGGTCGCCCTCGCCGAAGCAGAGGGTCGGGTGCAGGCGCACCGCGTCGAGGCCCCGCGCGATCCCCTCGAGGACCTCGCGCTCGGCGAGGGCCATGGAGATCGTGTGGAACGAATGAAAGCGCTCGGCGGTGGGCGCGCCGCGCTCCGACACCGGCTGCGGCGTCGAGGTCCCCCCGTAGATCCCCACCGAGCCCGCGTAGAGCAGGCGCCCGACCGCCGCCGCCCGGCAAGCCTCGACCACGTTCCGCGTCCCGAGCACGTTGACCCGGTAGAGCACCTCCCGGTCGCGCTCCCAGAGCGACATCAGCCCCGCGGTGTGCGCGACCACGTCGAAGCCACGACAGGCCCGGGTCAGCCCCGGGAGGTCGGTCAGGTCGAGGCCCACCTGCCCCACCGCCGCCGGCCAGTGCCTGGGCCGCGGCCTGCGCCCCCGGCTCCCACACGCCACCTCCCAGCCCGCCGCGTGAAACGCGCTCACGACGTGCTGCCCCAGGAACCCGGTGCCGCCAAGGACCAGTGCCTTCATGCGGCGATCCTACCCGCCGCCGCCACCGATCCCAGCGCGAGGCGTCGCCGAGGCCGAGGCAGAGGCAGAGGCAGAGGCAGAGGGCGCCGCGGCCCCTTGGGGTGAGGCCGAGGAGCTTCGCTCCGAGGCCGAGGGGGCTCGGGACGAGCCCCCTAA